>CAUJJV010000037.1 GCA_963205375.1 Pseudomonadota bacterium | reverse complement strand
AAATAGCCGCCAACCTGTTTTTTTGATCTGGCGCAAAGTTTTTTGCTGCCACCGGACTATTGTCCGTCTCAGGCGATTGCCTCACGCACTGCGTGCCCTGTACTCAGGGACTAACCCGGCCTTAGCGCCGGGTTTCTCGTTATGGGGCCGGTATTATGGGCAGCATGACGCACACCGCAGAACCCCTTTCCCCTGAACAACAGCAACAACTGCTGGACGCCGCACGCGCAGCGCAGAAAGCTGCCTATGCACCCTACTCCTGCTTCCCGGTCGGTGTCGCGGTGCTGGACGACCAGGGCCGGATCCACGCAGGCTGCAATGTGGAAAACGCGGCTTACCCGGAAGGCGTGTGCGCCGAAGCCAGCGCCCTGAGCGCGATGGTGCTGGCCGGCAGCACCCGATTGCGCGCCGTGCTGGTGGTGGGCACCGGTGGTGCATGGATCACACCGTGCGGCGGCTGCCGCCAGAAGCTGCGCGAATTCGGTGCGCCCGACCTGCCAGTGCTGACCGCCAATGCCACGGACATGGGCCCCCGCTACACGCTGGCAGAACTGCTGCCCCAAAGCTTTGGCCCGGACCACCTGGGCACCACGCCATGACGGACGCATCGCTCCTGCCTGCATTGCAAACCATCCGCCAGCGTGCCCTCGATGTGGCGCCGCGCATTGCCGTCGTTTTGGGCTCCGGCTGGGGCGAACTGACCCAGCACATCGCGCACCCAACGCGGATTCCCTATTCCGAGCTCGAAGGCTTTCCGGCAGCCACCGTAACTGGGCACAGCGGCGAGCTGTGGCTGGGCACGCTCGGCCACCACCAGGTCGCGGTGATGAGCGGGCGCAAGCATGGCTACGAGACCGGCGCCGTGGACGGCATGAAAACGCCGCTACGGGTACTGCAGGCGCTGGGCTGCGAAGTGCTGGTGCAAACCAATGCGGCCGGCAGCCTGCGCGCAAGCATGCCGCCCCAAAGCCTGATGCTGTTGACGGACCACATCAATGTCCCCCAGCGCACGCCGCTGCTGGATGAAGCTGGCAATGCGCGATTCGTCAGCATGGTCGATGCCTACGACCCGGCGTTGCGCCAGCAGGCGCTGACCATGGCTGCGCGCATGGACATCCCTCTGCACCAGGGTGTGTATGCGTGGGCCTTTGGCCCGCAGTTTGAAACCCCTGCAGAAATCCGCATGCTGCAGATGCTGGGGGCCGACGCGGTGGGCATGAGCACGGTGCCTGAAACCATCCTTGCGCGCCACGCGGGCCTGCGGGTACTCGCGCTGTCCTTCATCACCAACATGGGCGCGGGCCTGTCGACGGAAGCGCTGTCCCATGCGCACACGTTGTCGCAGGCGCAGGCCGGCAGCGCGCAGGCTAGCCGACTGCTGGCCGCTGTCATTGGCGGCCTGGACCTTTCCTGAACCGAGACACATCCCCGATGCAAGCATCTTCTATCCCTTGGCAGCAGGACCTCAAAGCCACAGCGCGCGTCGCCCTGGCCTGCCTGGACCTCACCAGCCTGAACGATGCGGACACCGAGGCCGATATCGCCAGGCTCTGCGCGCGCGCCCAAGGCCCCTTTGGCGCTGTGGCCGCAGTGTGCGTCTGGCCCCGTCTGGCGGCATTTGCACGCGCCCAGTTGCCCGCCAGCATTGCGGTGGCCGCCGTGGCCAACTTTCCGCATGGCAGCGCCGATGTACAGCAGGCAGTGCGCGACACCGGCACCATTGTCCAAAGTGGCGCGCAGGAAGTGGATGTGGTGCTGCCCTACCGGCAACTCATGGCGGGCGACGACAGCGCGGTCACTGCGTTGCTGGTGGCGGTGCGCAAGGCCTGCGAGGGATTACGCCTGAAAGTGATTCTGGAAACCGGCGTGCTTCCGGACGATGCCCTGATTCAGCGAGCCTGCCGTCTGAGCCTGGACGCCGGCGCCGACTTCCTCAAAACC
This sequence comes from Pseudomonadota bacterium, assembly GCA_963205375.1. Taxonomy (GTDB): domain Bacteria; phylum Pseudomonadota; class Gammaproteobacteria; order Burkholderiales; family Burkholderiaceae_C; genus Allorhodoferax. The sequence goes on along the minus strand of CAUJJV010000037.1, from coordinate 5,878 downwards.
AGCACCGGCAAAACGCCGGTCAGCGCCACGCCCCAGGCAGCCAGCATCCTGCTGGCGGCCATTGCCAACGATCCGCGATATAGCGCACGCATAGGCTTCAAACCCTCGGGCGGCATCCGGACCGTGGCCGACGCCGCCACCTACATTGCGTTGACCGAGGAATACCTCGGCACTGCAGCGCTCACGCCCCAGCGCTTTCGCATTGGCGCCAGCAGCATCCTTTCCGACATTGAAGCGGTGCTGACCGACCGCACCGCGCCGGTTGCCACCGGAACCTACTGAGGAGCTACGCCATGCTGGCCCAGGAAATCATTCGGCGCAAACGCGATGGACATCGCCTGACAACCGCCGAGATCGAGGACTTTGTGCTGGGCCTGACCACCGGCTCCTGGAGCGAAGGCCAAGCCGCGGCCATGGCGATGGCCATGTTTCTGGTGGGCATGTCCAGCGACGAGAAGGTGGCCCTGACCCTGGCCATGACGCGCTCGGGCACGGTGATGGACTGGAGCAGCACCGACCTGCCGGGCCCGATTCTGGACAAGCACTCCACCGGCGGCGTGGGCGACAAGGTCAGCCTGATGCTGGCCCCGATCGTGGCTGCCTGCGGCGGCTTTGTGCCCATGATTTCCGGCCGGGGCCTGGGCCACACCGGTGGCACCCTGGACAAACTCGACAGCATCCCCGGCTACCAGACGGCGCCCGATACGCAGCGCCTGCGCCAGACGCTCCGGGCATCGGGCTGCGCCATCATCGGCCAGACCTCTGAGCTGGCTCCGGCAGACCGGCGCCTCTATGGCATCCGCGATGTCACAGCCACCGTGGAATCGGTCGCGCTGATCACCGCCAGCATCCTCTCCAAGAAGCTGGCGGCAGGGCTGCAAGCGCTGGTGATGGACGTCAAAGTGGGCAATGGCGCGTTTGCAGATTCACCGGCCATGGCAGAAGAGCTGGCGCGTTCACTGGTGACTGTCGCCAACGGCGCCGGCCTGCCCACGCGCGCCTGGATTACCGACATGAACCAGGTGCTGGGTGACACCTGCGGCAATGCGCTCGAAGTGCAGGAAGCCGTGGCCTTTTTGCAGGGCTCCCGTCGCGAGCCCCGTCTGCTGGAAGTCACCCGCACCCTCAGCGCAGAACTGCTGCAGTTGGGTGGCCTCGCCCCCGACATGGCGCAGGCTTTGCAGCAGGTAGATCGCGCGCTAGAGAGTGGCCATGCGCTGGAGCACTTTGCGCGCATGGTCAGCGCACTGGGTGGCCCTGCGGACTTTTGTGATCGCCCGGCCCGCTACCTGGCCGCAGCTCCGGCGAAGTGCGTGGTGAAAGCACCCGCAGACGGCTGGGTGACCGGCATGGCCACCCGAGAGATTGGCTTGCAGGTGGTGCAGCTCGGTGGCGGTCGGCGCATGGCGTCCGACACCGTGGATGCGCGGGTGGGCATGACGGGCTTTGCCCAGATCGGCCAGCGTGTCCAGGCAGGTGACCCGCTCGCCAACGTGCACGCCGCATCCATCGAGGCCGCCCGGGCGTGCGCCGATGCATTGCAGACGCTGGTCCACATCGGTAACCAGGAACCGACCTGCACGCCCATCCTGATCCAGTCCATTTCCTGATTGGACCGGCATTGACGCCTATCTAAGCCATACTTCAACCCCATGAGCAGCGTAAAAATATTGGTGGTGGATGACCATGCCCTCGTGCGCGAAGGGCTCAGCCAGGTGCTCAAGGCACTCGCGGATGAAGTGACCGTGTTGCAAGCCAGCACCTGCCTTCAGGCATTCGAGCTGTCGGAACGCCACTGCGATCTGGACCTGGTGTTGCTCGACTACCATCTGCCCGACATGACCGGACTGGAAGCCTTACCGATTTTTCGACGCCGGTTTCCCGAACTGCCGGTACTGGTGCTTTCTGGCTCTGCCAATGTACAGATCCTGCATCAGGCACTGAAGGCGGGTGCGGCAGGCTACATCCAGAAATCGGGTGTCAATGACGAGTTGTTGAGTGCTGTCCGCAAGATTCTGGACGGCGAGGTGTTTGTTTCCGCACCAGCACCGGAAATCGCCCGCGTAGAAAGTGAATACAGCAGACTCACCCCGCGCCAGGAGCTGGTACTCAGGGGCATTCTGGACGGTTTATCCAACAAGGACATCGGCGACAGGATCGGAATTTCGGAAGAAACCGTCAAGACCCACGTGGCGGCCATCCTGCGCTATTTCCACGCGCAAAACCGCACGCAAGCAGTTACAACGGCCATGCAGCAGGGATATCGCCCCTCATCGCGCCGCAATACTGCGTAACAGGCTGCGCAGCTTCGCAGGCCGCACCGGCTTGTGCAACAAGGTGAGCCCAAGGGCCTTGGCACGCTGCATCAGGTCGGCATCGGTGTCACCGCTGATCAGGCAGGCCGGCAACGCCCGCCCCAACCCGGCGCGCACCGCCACAATGGCATCGATCCCGGTAGCGTCGCCACCCAGGCGATAGTCGCTCAGAAGCACACTGGGCTGCGCACCGTTGGCAATCAGCGCACACGCTTCTTCGGCGCTGCGGGTGGCCAGTACCTCACATCCCCAGGACGTGAGAAGACCCACCACAGAGGCCAGGGCCAGCGGATCATCTTCAATCAGGAGCACCCGCATACCCTGTTCGTCAGCCCTGACTGTCGCCTGTACAGGCTCCTGGAGCATCTTGGGATCCACGGGTGCTGTGCGGGGCACCACGATGGAGAACCGGCTGCCACGCCCCGCCACCGATCGGACATCGACCTGGTGCCCCAGCAATTCGGCACTGCGCTTGACAATGCTCAAGCCCAGACCCAGGCCCTGCTGGCGGTCGCGCGAGCGATTTCCCACCTGAAAAAATTCCTTGAAGACGTCGTCGTGGTGCTCTGCCGCAATGCCAATGCCCGTGTCCCACACTTCAATGCGTACTGCGCGGCCCTGATCACAGGGGCGGGCCGTCAGTAAAAGCCCCCCTTGAAGGGTATACCGAACCGCGTTTTGCCCCAGGTTCAGAACCATGCGTTTCAGCAGGAACAGGTCACTCACGACCCACAGCCCGCTGAGCCGTACGCGCAGTTGCAACCCCCGCTGTACTGCCAGTGGCTCCAGCACGTCACGCACCGACTCCAGCACCGAGTCCACGGCCAATGGGGCTACGGCAGTGGTCACATTGCCAGCATCCAGTCGCGACAGGTCCAGCAGGCCATCGAGCAAGTCCTGCATGGCCAGCACAGAACTCTCCAGGTTGTCGACCACCGCCCGTGCTTGCGCATCCAACGGCAGCTGTCCCAAGCGGGTGACAAACAGTCCCAGCGCATGGGTGGGCTGGCGCAGGTCGTGACTGGCAGCGGCCAGAAAGCGGGATTTGGCACGCGTGGCAAGTTCTGCCTCCTCCTTTCGGGCCAGCAATTCCTGCGTGACCTGGGTCACGCGCTGCTCAAGCTCATCCCTGCTCCACGAGAGGCGCTGCGCCATTCCGTCCAGTGCCAGATGCAGTTTGTGAAGCGGATCACTGGGGCTCACCGGAGGAATCGGTGAGAAATCACCATTGCCGATGCGGGCCACGATCCGTGACACCCGCACCACCGGGTCCACCACAGCGCGCCCCATATAGAAGGCGAGCAAACCGCCCCCCAGAATGCCCACTGAGCCCACCAGCAACGCCAGCCACAGGATGCGAAGCTCCTGCTGCACCAGGCTCGCACGCGAAACCTCCAGAATCACATAGCCCAGCACTTTGGAGGTGCGCTGCGCGGCGGCCGGCGCAAACCAATCGTCCATCGGTAATGCGGCCGCCACCACCGGCTCCTTCAGCAGGTCAATCTGCAAGCGCTGCCGTTGTTGCAGCGTGAACGGATCGAGCATCTGGGCCATGGTCACATTGCGCACCTCTCCGGCCGACACCATGGCCACGCCGGCAGTGTCAAACACCGCAGCACTGATGACGTCAGGTTCGCGCAGTACCCCGTTAACAATCCCCTGCAGTGTGGCGACATCCCCGGAAAAAACTCCCAGTTCGCTGGCGAGTGCAACCTGCCGCGCCAGCAATCGGCTGCGCTGGGCGTGTGCTTCATCCATGTCCTGGGAGCGACCCAGCCAGAACACCAGCACGACGCCGATAACCACCAGCGTGACTGGCAGTATGGCAACCGCCAGCATGCGTGACTTGATGGATCCGCCACTCATGGTTTTCTTGCCAACCGCTTCAGTTGCTCAGTGAGCATGGCGGCATTGAGGTCGAGATCAAGGGAGCGGGCGACACGTTCGTTCACCGTAATCGCAAAGTCCGCCGGGTATTGATTGGTCAGCACAGCCCCGGCCTGAAGATGCTGACGCACCATCAGGGCCACCTGCTGGCCCACCTGGACTGGCGTGGAGTGCAAGGACAGGGTGGCTCCGGCACGCACATAAGCCGGCGAAAACGCCAGCACTGGTACGCGAGCCCTGTAGCTGCTCATGAGCACGTTGCCCACGGTAGTTGCGTTGTAGACCTGTGTATCCGGCAAGGCGAGCAAAACATCCGCACCATCCAGCACATCTGCCAGCGCATGGGCTACCGTTTGCGAAGCACCCACCTCGGCCAACTGAAGGCTGAATCCCTGCGCACCGGCCGACGCCGTCAGCAGGCTCCTCTGCCATGACGACTCCGGGCCCAGCAATACGGCAACCCGATGCCCTGCGCCAAACGCCAGCCGAATCACATCCATCTGGCGGCCGATGGGCTGGTCCAGGTACAGCGCGGCCACGGCGGGTCGGACCGAGGCATGGTCACGCAACAGCCGCTCAAAACCCGAGCGCGGAATCAGCGCTGCCAGCACCGGCACGCGCGGGCGGGCCTCCAGAACCTGGCGTAGCGACTCATAGCCCAGTGTGACAATCACTCTGGGCGTTTGCTGAGCCAGCGCGGTTGCAACACTGTTTGCACTGCGCACATCGGTATCCGATACCGTCAGACCCGCACGCCCAAGCTCTGCCACCATCACCTCCGTGGCTTCCAGATAGCCCGGACCACGCTCACTGAGCACCACCACCACATCGATGGCACGCGCACCGCCCGACAGCAAAGTCAGCGACACCAGCAGCAGGAAGCGGACAAGATGGTGCACAGCGGGCAAACGTCAGTTTTCCACGCGAAGGGTCACCATGGCCCGCGAATCGAAATAGAACTTGCGGTCCCCATCGGGGTACGGGTTGTTCAGGTTTTGCACCGTCAACGCCAACTCTGCCTTCGACTTACCCAACCGGAAGTTCTTTGCCAAGCGCACATCCGTGCGTTCCATATTGATGGTCTTGCCCACTGCCGACATCAACGCCAGACGCTCGGCCTGGGAATAAATCAGCGAAGCGCTGTACCCGCCAGGCAAATTCAACATCAGCGAGAGTGCATCTGACGTCTTGGGAACTGCGTATTGCGTCGTGAACGCTGTGGGATAGAGATTGGGCGACTGGTTGATCTGGACTTCGGCCGCCGCATGACTCAGCCCGACACGTACCGCCGGATGGGGCCGCCAGACCAGGTCCAGCTCACCCCCGGTAATGCGGTAGTCCTCGGAGTTCACAAAGGCGGTCGGGGTAGACGCCGTAGTGGCAATTCCATCCGAAATATGCTCATCGAACAGGCGCACGTCGCCGGTCAGTGTGCGCCCGGCCAGGTAAAACAGATAGCCGAGTTCCCGCGCCACAATGCGCTCCGGGCGCAGTTGTCCGCTGCCGACGACGGCAGACAGCCGGTTCTGGCCGTTGATATCGTAGAAAGCAGAATCCGCGAAGTTTTCATAAGCGCTGGGAGTACGAAATGCCGTGGAACTGCCAGCCCGGAAGGTGTGGCCTCGCAGCGGCGTCCAGTTCAGCATCCATCGGGGAGCCAGCGTCGCATCCACCGC
>CAUJJV010000036.1 GCA_963205375.1 Pseudomonadota bacterium | reverse complement strand
TCGACCCAGGCGCGCTGGGTGGCGGTGCGGGTACAGTTGCCGTTTGATGCAGCGCAGCCCGGTACCTACCCGATCCATTTCCGCATCACCGCGCAGCAGTCGGCTCAGACGGTTTCTGAAAAATCGGTGTTTATTGTTCCCCGTTAAGGATTAACCATGGCTCAATCTGAACCAACCTCTCCCCGTCCCTGGTGGCGTTTTGGGCATGTGTGGCTGGTGATTTCCGGTCCCGCCATTGTGGTTGTTGCCAGCTTCATCACTTTTTACCTTGCTGCCAATGGAACGGACCATGTGGTCGACGAGGACTATTACCGAAAAGGTATCGAAATCAATCGTACATTGGCAGACACTCCGGAGAGTCTTGCTCCAGCAGTGCAGGCGCGTAACCACGCCCAAACGGGGGTCAAGCCGTCTCCAAAGACCCCTTGAAATACCAACCAACTTAGGAGGGCGTGCGCGCGCCCCGGGGCAGAAACGGTGCTGTTTCAGTCGCAGACTTTGGGATTGACGATTTCCTTGAGTGCTTCCGTATTCAGGATACGCACATGCCGTTGCTTGACTTCGACAATGCCGTCTTCGACGAACTTGGAGAAAGTGCGACTGACGGTTTCCAGTTTCAGGCCCAGGTAGCTGCCAATTTCTTCCCGGGTCATGCGTAGCACCAGTTCCGATTGGGAAAATCCACGGGCGTGTAGACGCTGCACCAGATTCAGGAGGAATGCTGCCAGGCGTTCCTCGGCCCGCATGCTGCCAAGTAGCAGCATGACGCCGTTCTCCCGGACGATTTCCCGGCTCATGATTTTGTGCACATGGCGTTGCAGTGCGTTGACCTCACGCGAAAGCTCTTCAATGCGGTCAAAAGGCATCACGCAGACTTCTGCGTCTTCCAGTGCAACGGCATCACAGGTGTGGTGCTCATTGACAATGCCGTCGAGACCCACGATTTCCCCGGCCATCTGGAAGCCCGTGACCTGATCACGGCCGTCTTCCGAAGCCACACAAGTTTTGAAGAAACCTGTGCGAATGGCATATAAGTTGTGGAATTTTTCGCCGTTACGAAACAGCGTTGCGCCGCGCTTGATTTTGCGACGGCTGGCCACCACATCGTCGATCCGGTCGAGTTCAACCGGACTCAGCCCCAACGGCATGCACAACTCGCGAAGGTTGCAATTGGAACAGGCCACCTTGATTGCCTGCGGATGCATGTCCACAGCATCAGCGGCGGGCTTGATAGCGATGGGCGTGTGCGTATGGCTGGTGTGATTGGGCTTGGTGGCCTGGTCGAACATATGCATCCTCTGATTCACGTCAATTGCGAGTGTACCCACCTTCTTGGTACTTGATGCAGATCAAATGGAAATTCGATGGGTTCGGGCATATTAGCCCAGCTAAAGATGGAGCATTCATGAGCGCTGAAGTCGAAACCGTTACCGATGATTTATTGCGCCGTTATGACGTGTCCGGTCCGCGGTACACGTCCTACCCGACGGCTGACCGGTTTGTTGAGGCATTTACTGCAGAAGATTACGCCCAGGCGCTCACGCAAAGGCGTAGTGGGGCGGCTGCGTTGGCGTTGCCGTTGTCGCTTTATGTGCATATTCCGTTTTGTGAATCGCTGTGCTACTACTGTGCTTGCAACAAGATCATTACCAAACACCATGACAAGGCTGCGGAGTATCTGCGCTACCTGAGTCGTGAGGTGGACCTGCATACCCAGCAAATGGGTGCAGGGCAGGTCGTCAGCCAGTTGCACTTGGGCGGTGGAACTCCCACTTTTTTGTCGGATGACGAGTTGCGTGAGCTGATGGCCATGCTCCGCCGGAATTTCTCGTTTGCCCCTGGCGGCGAGTACTCGATTGAAGTGGATCCGCGTACCGTGGACGCAGGGCGGCTGGACACGCTGGCAGAACTTGGTTTTAACCGGCTGAGTTTTGGGGTTCAAGACTTTGATCCTGCAGTGCAGAAGGCGGTACACCGCGTACAGCCCGCTGAACAGGTGTTTGCGCTGGTGGCGGCAGCCCGCGCCCGTGGTTTTGAGTCCATCAATGTGGACCTGATCTACGGGCTACCCAAGCAAAGCCCGGAATCTTTTGACCGCACACTGGCGCAGGTGGCGCAGCTCAGGCCAGACCGAATTGCCCTGTATGCCTACGCCCATTTGCCTGAGCGATTCAAGCCGCAGCGCCGTATTGCCATCGTGGAGTTGCCAACAGGGGGATCCAAGATCTCCATGTTGTCGCGTTCTCTCACGGCTTTCATGAGCGCTGGTTATGTCTATGTGGGTATGGACCACTTTGCGCTTCCCGACGATGCTCTGGCTGTTGCCAAGCGCCAAGGCAGGCTTCACCGGAACTTCCAGGGTTACAGTACCCAGCCAGACTGCGATTTGATTGCCCTGGGTGTATCCAGCATTGGTCGTATCGGTGCGACTTACAGTCAAAACGCCAAGACCCTGGAAGAATATTACGATGCCTTGGACAATGGCCGCTTTCCCGTCGTGCGGGGCTTGGCGCTTTCACGCGATGACCTGGTGCGCCGTGCAGTCATCATGGCGTTGATGTGCCAGGGTCAGTTATTGTTTGAGTCTATTAATCTATCGTACCTGATTGATTTTCCGGCTTACTTCGCCAAGGAATTGGAAGCGTTGCAGGTGCTGCAGGAGCAGGGCATGGTGGTGGTGGACGCCCACGGTATCCAGGTGACGGCGCAGGGCTGGTTCTTCGTCCGTGCTGTGGCTATGGTTTTTGATCGCTATTTGCAGACCGACCGCACTCGGGCCAAGTTCTCCAAGATCATTTAGCATCCACGGATGCAATCGTCACTTGCGCTGACAGCGCTGCTTATGGGCCTGGTCGGCGGACCGCACTGTGTTGCCATGTGTGGTGCCGCGTGTGCCGGAATCGGGCAGGCGGCAGGCCCCAACAAAAATTCCGCGATATTGACGTTCCAGGTGGGGCGTATCGCTGGCTACTCCTTGCTGGGCGGGCTGGCCGCTGCCTCCATGCAGGGATTGGGTTGGCTTACGGTGCAGTCCGCAGCCTTGCGTCCTGTCTGGACATTGTTTCACGTGGCTGCAGCATTGCTCGGGCTGGTGCTGATGGTCAGGGCCCGGCAGCCAGTGTGGCTGGAGTCTGCTGGGCGCAAAGTGTGGGCCAAAGCGCGAGGTTGGGGCGGGCAATCTGGCGGTGCTCCTCTGGTCCTGGGTGTTTTGTGGGCTCTTCTGCCGTGTGGCTTGCTGTATTCGGCGTTGCTGGTTGCGGCGATGGCGGGTGGCCCATTGGATGGCGCCTTGGTCATGGCATTGTTTGCACTGGGCACCAGTGTGACGATGACGGCAGCCCCCTGGTTATGGCTCAAGTTGCGCGGACATAGTCCTGATAGTGGTGCCTGGGGTGTACGTATCGCGGGCGCGGCACTGGCGGCCAGTTCGGCCTGGGCGCTGTGGATGGGGCTGGTGCACAATACCGCTCCCTGGTGCGCGACCTGAAGTGGAACAACGTGGCGGCTGAACTCAACCCATGGCGCATGTCCGTGGCCCCGATGATGGACTGGACTGACAGACATTGTCGTTACTTTCACCGTCTGCTGAGCCGGCATGCGCTCCTCTATACCGAGATGGTGACTACCGGTGCCCTGCTGCACGGGGATGTGCCGCGCCATCTGCGTTTCAATGTCGAAGAGCATCCGCTGGCCCTGCAACTCGGTGGCAGCGAGCCCGCTGATCTGGCGCACTGTGCCAGACTGGGGCAGGACTGGGGTTATGACGAGATCAACATCAACTGCGGTTGCCCCAGCGAACGTGTTCAGCGGGGTGCCTTCGGTGCCTGTTTGATGCACGAAGCGCCCCTGGTGGCCGAGTGCGTCAAGGCCATGGTGGATGTGGTGGATGTGCCAGTGACGGTCAAGCACCGCATTGGTATTGACCGGGACGAAAGCTATGGCTTTGTTCGCGATTTTGTGGGGACGGTGGCGGATGCGGGTTGCAAGGTGTTTATCGTCCATGCCCGCAATGCCTGGCTCAAAGGGCTGTCACCCAAGGAAAACCGCGAAATACCACCGCTACGTTATGCCGTGGTGCACCAGCTGAAACAGGACTTTCCGCATCTCACAATAGCGATTAATGGCGGGTTCATCACTTCAGAACAGGTGCATCAGGAATTACCGCATGTGGATGGTGTGATGGTGGGCCGGGAGGCCTATCACAACCCGTGGTGGCTCAGCCGCTGGGATGCTGAGTTCTATGGTTCTGCGGTGGTGGATATGTCGCGTGAATCCGTTGAAGAGCAGATGGTGCAGTACATGGAGCGTGAAGCGCAGGCACATGGAACCCCATGGTATGCCATTGCTCGCCATATGCTGGGCTTGCGCCACGGGCTGCCGGGTGCACGCCGTTGGCGTCAGGTGTGGAGTGACCATCGCCTCAAGGGGCTGCCAGCGCGCGAAGTATGGACCCAAGCGGGTGCCTGCTAGTTGCCTGACAGATAGGCCGAAAACTCGTCTGCGGGCATAGGCCGGGCGAAGTAATAGCCTTGGACCTCGTCGCACTGAAATCCACGCAACAGATCCAGCATGTCGGGGTGTTCCACACCCTCGGCAATCGTTTTCAGATTGAGGCTACGCGCCATCTGGATCACGGCATTCACAATGGCTGCGTCGTCCGTATCGGTAGCCAGATCGCGGATAAAGGACTGGTCAATCTTCAACTTGTCGATGTCAAACCGCTTCAGGTAGGAGAGACTAGAGTAGCCCGTACCGAAATCGTCGATGGATAGTTTGACTCCCAGTTGCTTGAGCCGCTTGACGGTGGACAGTACCTGCTCTACGTTCTCAATCAGGATGGATTCGGTCAGCTCCAACTCCAGAAGCGACGGGGCCAGTCCGGATTGCTGCAGTGCGGTGATCACAATCTGCTCCACGTTCCCGCGTTTGAACTGAACGGCGGACAGGTTGACCGCCATTTGCAGTGCGGGCAGCCCCGCTTTTTGCCATGCCACGGCTTGTCGGCATGCCTCTGTAATGACCCATTCCCCAATGGGAACGATCAACCCGCTGTCCTCGGCGATAGGGATGAACCGGCCTGGCGCGACCAGGCCAAAGTCCGGGTGATTCCAGCGCAAAAGCGCTTCTGTCCCCACGACCCTGCCACTGGCGAGATCAATTTGCGGCTGGTAATACAGCACCAGTTCACTGCGCTCCAGGGCCCGTCGCAGACCGTTGCGCATCTGGAGATGTTCCACCGCTTCGTCGTTCATGGCGTCGTCGAAGAAATGGTAGGTATTGCGTCCTGCTTCCTTAGCGCGGTACATGGCCATGTCCGCCTTCTTGCGTAGCGTCTCGAAATCCCTTCCGTCCTCCGGATACACGGCAATACCGATGGAAACAGATGTCGAGAGTTCGTTGCCATCTGCCATGAAGGGGTCTTGCAGCCTGTTGAGTATCTTGACCAAAACGGGCAGGCACGCGTCAGGGTCTGGCAGGTCATTGAGAATCAGGACAAACTCATCGCCGCCCTGGCGACTGATGGTGTCGGTGTCACGCACACATTCACCCAGGCGAGACGCGATTTCCTTCAGAAGAATGTCGCCAGTGGCATGGCCCAGTGAGTCGTTGATTTTCTTGAAGTTGTCGAGATCGAGAAACAGCAGTGCCAGCCGGAAATGGTTGCGTTCTGCATGCGCCAGGCTTTGCTGCATGCGGTCCTCCAGCAACATGCGGTTGGGTAGGCCAGTGAGTGGGTCGTGGTAGGCCAGGTATTCAATTTGCTGCTCGGTCGCCTTGCGCTGTGTGATGTCCGTTCCTGTACCTCTGTAGCCCATAAAGACACCATTGTCGAATATGGGTTTGCCACTGACAGAGAGCCAATGGCGTTCGCCGTCGGGTAGCTCCAGCTGGTAGATAAATTCCCGGTATGGCAGGTGCGCTGCAAGTAGCGCGCGATGTTGCTCCCATTGCGCTGGTGTTACGCCAAGAATGGGCAACTCCCACCGGGTTTTTCCATAGGTATCGCCTGGTGGAAGCTGCGTATACCTGGGGCCTGTCATAAGCTCGACAAACCGGAAATCTGCATCCTGCTCCCAGAACCAGTCGGAGGACAATTCCGATAGATCACGAAATCGCGCTTCGCTTGCGCGAAGGTTGTTCTCGATTTGTTTGCGTTCGGCAATTTCGGACAACAGGCGCGTATTGGCAGCCGCCAGTTCTTCCGTGCGCTGTTCAACCCGCTGTTCGAGTTCCTGGTGGGCTTTTTGCAGCGCTTCCTGCGCAGCCCGTTTTTCCGAAATGTCTTCAGTAATCCAGATGGTGCTCTTGGAACCGTCTGTGGTGGTCAGCGCCTTGGCCAGGTGGCGGCACCAGATGGTGCTCCCGTCCTTGCACTGGTTCAGCCAACTGACGTCAACGAGTTCTCCCCTTGCGAGTTGTGGGCCAACCTGCTTGCCAAAGAGTGCATAGTCCTCCATGCTGGAGAAAAAAACACCGGCTTTTTGCCCCTCCAGTGTTCCCTGGGGCCAGTTCAAGATGGCTTCCACCCGCGGATTGCAATGGACGATGTGCCCGTTGCTGGTGAACATGATGCCTAGCGATGCGTTTTCCAGAATGGCCTGCTGCTTGAGCATCAGGTCCTTCATTTCGGTTTCGGCACGTTTGCGCTCACCGATGTCTTCGACGATCCAGATAGTCCCCTCAGCGGTATTTTGGGGGTTGATCGCCCTGGAGTTGAGGTGGCAATGGACACCACTGCCGTCCTTGCGGCGCATGACGCGCTCGATGTCCAGCAACTCGCCTCTGGCAAGCACCGGACCCGCAAGCCGGCCCAACTCCGAGTAGTCTTCGGGCGAAAAATAGAGGACGGTGGCGGGTTGGCCTACCAATTCACCTTGTTCCCAGCCAAATATTTCGGAGAACCTGGGGTTGCAATGCAGCACCTTGCGGCCGCGCGAAAACAGAATGCCGACAGACGCGTTTTCCAGAATGGCCTGGTATTCCAGCAATGTCTGCTTCACGGCATCGGCGGACGGAGTCGGAGAGTTGTTATCTGTCATGTATGTGCGCGGCTACCAATCCGCCGGAAGGGCGAAATGTACTGCAGAGCGCGAATGGGCGTCCAACGTGTGTGTATTGGACACCCATTCTAGACAAGCTGGCTCTCAGGTCAAACGGCCGCTTCCAGACCGTTGCTGAAATGGGCGCGCATGGTTTCCATGGTCGCCACCGGGTCACGCGCCAGCAGTGCGGCCATGATGGCGCGGTGCTCTTGCAGGGACTCTTCGATGCGCCCGGACTTGAACAGCGAGTGGTGGCGGTTGAGCTTCATGACCTTGCGCAGGTCGGCCACCATCTGGTCACGCCAGCGGTTGTCGGCAATCTCCAGCAACCGCATGTGAAAGTGCTCATTGATCTCGAAGAAGCGTTCCCGGTCCTGCTTGCCGGGGCAGGCTGCTGTTTCCAGTTCGTCGTGCAGCGTCTTGAGCTCACGCAGCTGGGCGTCGGTGGCCCGGACGGCAACCACGCCCGCGGCGTCGCTCTCCAATAGGGAGAGCAGGTGGTACACGTCGGTGAGGTCTTTTTCGTTGACCTCGGTCACGTAGGCTCCGCGCCGCACCTTCATGGTGACCAGGCCTTCGGCTGCCAGCACCTTGAGCGCTTCGCGCATGGGGGTGCGGCTGATACCGTAGTCCTCGGCAATTTTCAGCTCGTCAATCCAGCTGCCGGGCTCCAGCTCGCGCCGAAAAATGCGCTGGCGCAGCAACTCCGCCACTTC
>CAUJJV010000035.1 GCA_963205375.1 Pseudomonadota bacterium | reverse complement strand
AAAATTCAAGTCGCCCAGCTGCCTGACGATATGATAGAGACAGGCCCCCAAAGGCCTGCCTCTTCAACCCTTGGAGCCCCTGGCTTCCCTGTCACAATGCATTTATGTTCGTAATCATTGGCTGGCTAGTCGTTCTGGGCTGCGTGTTCGGCGTGTTCATCATCCACGGCGGCAACATCTCCGTCATCTTGAAGGCATTACCCTTCGAGATGATCACCATTGGCGGTGCAACGATTGGCGCGTTTCTGGCCAATAACCAGATGAAGGTGGTCAAGTCCACCATGCGCGGACTGGGTGCCTGCTTCAAAGGCAGCAAATACACCAAGGCGCGCTATATGGAGTTGATGGCGCTGCTGTTCGACATCCTGCAGAAAGCGCGCAAGGAAGGCCTGATGGCCATCGAAAACGATGTCGAGAATCCGCACGAATCGGCACTGTTCAAGAAATACCCCACGGTAGGCTCGGACCACCATGTGGTCGAATTCATTACCGATTACCTGCGCATGATGGTCTCGGGCAACCTCAACGCCCATGAGATCGAATCGATCATGGACAGCGAAATAGAAACGCACCACCATGAGGAACATGCCGCGGTGGCCGCCATCCAGCGGATCGCCGGTGGATTGCCGGCTTTCGGTATTGTGGCTGCGGTGCTGGGCGTGGTGAACACCATGGGCTCGGTCGGCCAGCCCCCGGCGGTGCTGGGCGGCATGATCGGCTCCGCGCTGGTGGGAACGTTCCTCGGTATCTTGCTGGCCTACGCTTTCGCCGAGCCGCTGGCCGGCCTGCTGGAGCAAAAGAACGAGGAAGCCGGCAAGGAGCTGCAGTGCATCAAGACCGTTTTGCTGGCCAGCATGCAGGGCTACAACCCTTCCACCGCCATCGAATTTGGTCGCAAGGTTCTGTATTCCACTGAGCGCCCGACGTTCGCGGAGCTGGAAGCCCACGTCAAGAAAAAATAAGGCCATGAGACGCTAGACATGGCAGGAGACGCCAAGAAACTTCAGCCGATCATCATCAAGCGGGTCAAGAAGGGTGGCCACGCAGCGCATGGTGGCGCCTGGAAGATTGCGTATGCCGACTTCGTGACGGCCATGATGGCCTTCTTCCTGCTGATGTGGCTGCTGGGCAGCACGACCGAAGGCGACAAAAAAGGCATTTCCGACTACTTTCAGTCCCCGCTCAAGGTGGCCTTGCAGGGCGGGTCGGGGGCCGGCGCCAGCAACAGCGTCATCAACGGTGGTGGCAACGACCTCACCCAGTCCGCCGGACAATCCAAGCGCGGTGATGGTGCCGACAAGTCTGCCAAGAAAATGTCGGGCGACAAGAACAAGGTGGAAACCGCCATGCGCGATGCCAAGCGGCTGGCCGCCTTGAGCGCAAAAATCGCAGGTGTCATTTCCAACAACCCCAAGCTCTCGGAATTCAACTCCCAGATCCGCCTGGAAATTACCCCGGACGGGTTGCAGATCCAGATCGTGGACGACCAGCGCAGGCCCATGTTCGACAGTGGCAGCGCGGTAGTCAAACCCTATATGCGGGAAATTCTGCGCGAAATCGGCATTGCGCTGACGGATGTAGAGAACAAGATCAGTCTGGACGGGCACACCGACCGCGCAGCCTACGGCAATTCGGCCAGGGGTTACAGCAACTGGGAGCTTTCAGCGGACCGCGCCAACGCCACCCGCCGGGAGCTTGCCGCATCTGGTATGCCGGAAGAAAAACTGGCCCGTGTGGTCGGCATGGGATCGAGCCTGCCGCTGGAGCCGGATAACCCCTTGAGCCCAGGCAATCGGCGCATCAGCATTCTGGTCATGACCAAGGAAGCCGAAGAGCGGTTGTTGGGCGCCAATACTGTGCCACTCGCCGTGGAAACCGAAGAGCAGGCACAGCAGGCCGGAGCCGGTGGAAAATCGTCTCCTTAAGTCTGCGAAAATTCAGTCATACTTGCGTTAATACGGAAATCGCCCGGGAAAGGGTCTGCCCCATGTCAAAAGAATTGCGCTTTTTAATCGTTGATGATTTCTCCACCATGCGTCGCATCGTGCGCAATCTGCTCAAGGAAAGCGGCTATGCCGACGCCGACGAGGCTGAAGATGGAGTTGTCGCACTGCAAAAACTGCGCAACTCCAATTTCGATTTTGTGGTCAGCGACATCAACATGCCCAACATGAACGGGTTCCAGCTGCTGGCGGAAATCAAGAAGGATGACAAGCTCAAGCACCTGCCTGTGCTGATGGTCACCGCGGAAGCGCGCAAGGAAGACATCGTCATGGCCGCACAACAGGGTGCCGCCGGCTACATCGTCAAGCCGTTCACCAAAGCCACGCTCGAAGACAAGGTCAACCACATCCTCACGAAAGCGGGATTGAAATAAGCATGTCCACGTCTTCGTCCACTTCCCTGGCGTCCAGCCCCCTGGCTCCGTTGGTTGAGGTGCACCAGCAACTGGGTGCTCTGACGCGCCAGCTGCACGATTCTCTCAACGGGCTGGGTCTGACCGAAAAAGTGAAAGACTGGGCTGGCGAGCTGCCGGACGCCAAAAGCCGCCTCTCCTATATTGCCCGCCTGACAGGCGAGGCCGCCGAAAAGGTACTCAACCAGGTGGACCAGGCCAAGGCCGAACACGACGGCATCGCCAGTGAAGCGAGGCGCATGGCTGGATTGCTGGCACAAGACCCGTCGACGGCAGTACCGCGCGCAGAGGTGCTGCAATTTATCCAGAACGTGGAGCAGGCAGGCCAAAAGCTCGATGGTCACCTCACCGAGATCATGATGGCGCAGGACTTCCATGACCTGACCGGTCAAGTGATCGCCAAAGTGGTCAATCTGGCGGCAACCATTGAAGAACAACTGGTTCTGCTGCTGATCCAGACCGCCCCACCCGACGCAGCCATCAAACCACCCACGCCCCATGAGGCGTACGTGCCCGCCCTGGATGGCCCTGTGGTCAATGCTGAGGGCAATCCGGACGTGGTGACAGACCAGTCCCAGGTGGACGACCTGCTGGCCAGCCTGGGTTTTTAATTCCTGGTGGACTAAGGGGGCAAACACCCCTCTTTTCGGTCTTTAGTTTTGAAGGCCGCTGGCCACAATGGTGGGAACTTAGAAGTTTCCCACCATGGACCAAGGCAGTCAGGATCGCAATTTACCCGCGTCGGAGCGCAAGCTCAGAAAAGCGCGCGAAGACGGCCAGGTAAGCCGCTCAACGGACCTCTCCCATCTGGCGGTCCTGGGAGCAGGTGCGCTGGCAGTCATGCTGCTGGCCCCCCTCCTGTTTGAACAGCTCAAGCTCGACATTGCCCGCAAGCTGACGTTCGATGCGTCCAGTGTGCTGCAGCCGGGCTCCATGCTCACCCGCCTCGGTGACTCCACCTCCGTCGGGCTTGCCGGATGTGCAGCTTTTGCCGCCATTGTGACGGCGGCCTCCATTGTGTCGGCCATAGCGTCCGGCGGGTGGGTCAACAGCCTCAAGCCGCTGATGCCGGATTTCAGCCGGATCAACCCGCTCAAGGGCTTCGGCAACCTGTTTACCAAGAAGCGCTTTCTGGACACCGCCAAGATGCTGGTCCTGATGGGCATTCTGTTTGCCATCGCCGCCGTATTCCTGAGCAACGGGCTGCAGACCCAGGCCTCCCTGATCCTGCAACCCTCCAGCTCCGCCATTGCCCATCTGGTCCAGTGGCTCACCGGTGGTATCGGACTGCTGCTGCTGGTCATCCTGCTGGCCGCCATGGTCGATGTTCCGCTGCAGTCATTTCTGCACAAGGACCAGATGAAGATGTCCCACCAGGAAGTCAAGGAAGAAGGCAAGGAGTCCGATGGCAACCCTCAGATGAAGGGAAAGATGCGCCAACGGCAACGTGAGCTGGCCCAGAAGAGCAGCGTGAATGCAGTCCCCAAGGCCGACTTCGTCGTCATGAACCCAACCCACTTTGCCGTAGCCATCCAATACGACGAGAAGACCATGAGTGCCCCCCGCGTTATTTCCAAGGGCGCCGACCTGCTGGCCCTGAAGATCCGCGACATCGCCAAGCACCATTCCATTCCGGTCCTGCAGTCGCCCATGCTGGCCCGCGCGTTGTATGCCAATGCGGAACTGGACCAGGACATTCCTTCCGCGCTCTACACCGCAGTGGCCCAGGTGCTGGCCTATGTCTACCGCCTGCGCGCGGCCATGCGGGGTGACGGCCCCATGCCGGGCGACGTGCCGCAGCCCGCAGTCCCGCCAGAACTTGATCCCTTCACCAAAACCGCGAAAGCAGCCACTCCATGAACCCGCAACTGAAAAACCTGCAGCAGTGGTTCGGAACCAATTCCGCCCACGTGCGTGGTGCAGCGGCCCCCATGCTGGTCGTGGCCATCCTGGCCATGATGGTGCTGCCGCTGCCCCCGCTGGTTCTGGACGTCTTCTTCACCATCAATATTGCAGTCGCCCTGATGGTGATGATGGTGGCCGCCTACATGATTCGCCCGCTGGACTTCGCCGCATTCCCGTCGGTGCTGCTGCTCACCACGCTGATGCGCCTGTCCCTCAACGTCGCATCCACCCGCGTCGTTTTGCTCGAAGGCCATACCGGTCCGGGCGCAGCGGGTGCGGTGATCGAAGCCTTTGGTCACTTCCTGATTGGCGGCAACTTTGCCGTGGGTCTGATCGTGTTTGCGATTCTGGTGGTGATCAACTTTGTGGTGGTCACCAAGGGCTCCGAACGTATCGCGGAAGTGTCTGCCCGCTTCACCCTGGACGCCATGCCAGGCAAACAGATGGCGGTGGACGCCGACCTCAACGCCGGTCTGATCGACGAGAAGGAAGCCAAACGTCGCCGGGCAGAAATTGGCGAAGAAGCCGAATTCTTTGGCTCCATGGACGGCGCGTCCAAATTTGTGCGGGGCGATGCGATTGCCGGCATCCTGATCCTGCTAATCAATATTTTTGGCGGTTTTGCCATTGGCATCCTGCAGCACGACCTGACCGCATCGCAGGCCGCCAACACCTACATTCTCCTGGCCGTCGGTGACGCGCTGGTGGCCCAGATTCCCGGCCTGCTGATCTCGGTGGCGGCAGCGATGGTGGTGTCCCGTGTCGGCAAGGACAAGGACATTGGCAAGCAGATCGTTGGCCAGATGTTCGTATCGCCCAAAGTGCTGGGCATCACGGCGGTCATCATGTTCATTTTGGGTGTGATTCCCAACATGCCCCACTTTGTCTTCCTGTCCATCTCGGCCGTGCTGGGCTACGGAGCCTGGATGCTGGCACACCAGCCGGTGGTGGAAGAAGCTCCCGCCGTGGCCCCTGCCGCTGCACACGATGGCGAGGCCTCCTGGGATGACTTGCAGCCAGTCGATCAACTGGGCCTGGAGCTGGGCTACCGCCTGATCGCGCTGGTCGACAAGGCCCGCCAGGGTGATCTGCTCAACCGCATCAAGGGTGTGCGCCGCAAATTCGCTCAGGAAGTGGGTTTCCTGCCACCGCCTGTCCACGTGCGTGACAACCTGGAACTCAAACCCAGCGCCTACCGCATCACCCTGCGTGGCGTCATCGTAGGGGAAGGCGAAGCATTCCCCGGCATGTACCTGGCCATCAACCCGGGTGGCATCACTACGCCACTGATCGGCACCCCCACCACCGACCCGGCCTTTGGTCTGCCCGCGCACTGGATCGACGAAAAACAGAAGGAAGCCGCGCAATTGGCCGGATTTACGGTGGTTGATTCCGAGACCGTCATGGCGACCCATTTGTCACACTTGATGCAAGTTCAAGCCTCCAAATTGCTCAGCCGTACAGAGACCCAACAACTCGTGGAACACGTCGCCAAACTGGCCCCCAAACTCATAGAGGAAGTGGTTCCCAAGATGGTTTCCGTCGCGGTCTTCCAGAAAGTGCTCCAGCTGCTGCTGGACGAGGCGGTCCACATCCGCGACATCCGCACCATCATCGAATCCATTGCCGAGCACGCCACCACCACCGATCCCGCAGAACTCGCACGCCGGGTCCGGGTGGCACTGTCGCCAGCCATCGTGCAGCAGATCTACGGCCCGACCCGTGAACTCAATGTGATTGCCATTGACCCCAGCCTGGAACGCCTGCTGGTGCAGGCTCTCGGCAACGCATCCGGACCGGCACTGGACCCCGGCGTGGCCGACATCCTGACCCGGACCGCTGCCGAGACCGCACTCAAGCAGGAAGAAATTGGCATTCCTGCCTGCCTGCTGGTGCCTGACCAGATCCGCGGCTCGATCGCCCGGCTGGTACGCCGCGTCGCCCCGCGCCTGCAGGTGCTGGCACACAGCGAAATACCCGAAACCCATTCCATCCGCATTGGCCCCATTCTTAGAGGTGCAGCATGAACATCCAGCGCTTTACCGCAGCAACATCCCGCGAAGCACTCGCCAAAGCCCGCATGGCCTTTGGAGACAGCACGCTGATTCTTTCCAACCGCCCGACAGAACACGGCGTTGAAGTCGTGGCCACGGCTGAAGACACGCTGGCCAGCCTGGGCAGTGGCACCAGTCAGTTCGACGAGCAGGCCTCTTCTGGCTCGCCCAAGCGCTCCAGTGCTCCGAGCTTCAAGGATGTCGCCAGCAAGGTGGAGGAAGACGCCGACCAGCTGGCCATGAGCACCCTGTCGTTTCAGGACTATGTGCGCGAACGTATGGCGCGCAAACGCCACGAGGCAGAGCAGAGCCATGCGCAGGAGCGCGCGCCCGAACCCAAGGCCGTTGCCCGACCCGTTGCCGAAGTGGTGCGCAGAAGCGCCCCCACCCTGGACATCCCGGTGCGCAAACCCGCACCCGTGGTGGAGCGCAAGGTGACCGCAACCGCCAAGCCTGCGCAGGCCATGCCCCAGAGCATCGTCAACGAATTGCACGCCATGAAGGACCTGATTGAAGACCGCTTCAACACCCTGACGTGGCTCGGACAGGCACGCCAGAACCCGGTGCAGGCCAACATGATGCTCAAGATGATCCGCGCGGGTTACTCGCCCACGCTGTCCCGCGCCATCCTGGAGCGCATGCCCGAAGACATGGACCCCAAAGGTGCGTTGCGCTGGGTCATGGATATTCTGGAACGCAACCTGCACACCGACGAAGGTGCCACCGCATTGCACGACGAAGGGGGTGTGTTTGCCCTGATCGGTGCTACCGGTGTGGGCAAGACCACGACTGCGGCCAAGCTGGCAGGCATGTGTGCCAGCGTGCACGGCCCAGGCAGCGTGGGCCTGATCACGCTCGACACCTACCGCATCGGTGCGCACGAACAACTCCGCGCCTACGGCAAGATGCTGGGCGTGGTAGCCCATCTGGCCCACGACAAGGCCGCGTTGCAGGACCTGCTGGGTCTGTTGTCCAACAAGAAAATGGTATTGATTGATACCACCGGCATTGCCCCGCGGGATCCGCGCAAGCGTGATCTGATGGACCTGCTGGACCTGCCCGAAATCAAGCGCCTGCTGGTACTGAACGCTGGCGGACATGGCGACACCCTGGATGACGCCGTCAACTGCTTCAAGACTGGCAACGCACAGCACACCCTGCTCTCCAAAACCGACGAAGCGGTCAAATTGGGGCCGGCCATCGATGCCAGCATCCGCCACCAGTTGATTCTGCGCGGAATCACCACCGGGCAGCGGGTGCCGGAAGATTGGGAACCCGCGGTTGCGTCCAACCTGGTGCGCATGTCCATGCGCTCGGCCAACACCTCTGCCTTCGACCCGAATATGAGCGACCTTGGATTTTTCTTCAGCCAACCCTCCGACCGTGCCATGGGACGGGGGCATCTGAATGCATGATCGACGTATGCACCAGGCTGCCGGCCTCATGGGGCTCAACCAGGGACGGTTCCCGCGGTTGACCGCATTCGTGAGCCACGGGGACCCGCAGTCCGAACTCCCGCTGCTGTGGAAGCTGTGTTCTGCCATAGTGGATATGGGCCACAGTGTCACCGTGCTGGACGGAACCACTCCGGAAACCGGTGAGAACCCCGGACTGGAACAGGTTCTCGATTTCACTGCATGGCGCGAAGTCGAACCGGATGCGCATGCCTGGAATATCCTGCCTTCGATGCACGGACTCCATGCACTCACCACCTTTTCCAACCCAGCCACCCGTTGCCTGAGCGAGCTGGGACGTGCGTTTGCGCACGACGGCATCCTCATCATGTACAGCAATGCACAGCGCATGTCGACCCTGCTGGCGTCCAGCGGCGTGCGGCCGCTGCTGTCCATCTCTCCGGCCAAGACCTCCCTGCTCACCAGCTATCTGGCCCTCAAACGCCTGCTGATAAAGGGCCGCCTGGAACCGGCGGTGGCGAATGTGGTTCAATACCAAGACAGCGGACTTGAAACGTCCGAGACTGTGGCCAATAATCTGCGTGACTGCGCCAAGTATTTTCTGGATTTCGACGTGAACATCTTGCCCATCGTGACCCCATCCGGCGAAGACCGCCCCGGGATGGATGTGCAGCGCGTGGCCCTGTCCATGATCGAAAATTCCATTCCCCTGGACACCGGATGGACCACGCCATCCTTGCGTGCCGATGTGCCAGCTGCAACCCGGGCCGCCAGGAGCCACTGATGTATACCGCCAAAGGCCAGTTAGATCGCAATGCGTTGATCAAGCAGTACCAGCCACTGGTGCGGCGGCTGGCGCACCACATGATGGCCAAGCTGCCTCCGAGCGTTGAAGTGGATGATCTGATCCAGGTCGGACTGATCGGACTGTCAGAAGCATTGACCCGGTACGAAGCCTCCCAGGGAGTGCAGTTTGAAACGTTTGCCACGCAGCGCATCCGCGGCGCCATGCTCGACGAGCTGCGGGAAAACGACTGGATGTCCCGCGGGTCCCGCAAGAGCCAGAAGGACATTGAAGCCGCCATGCGCCGGCTGGAGCACAAGTTGGGCCGCAGCCCGGCAGAGTCAGAAATTGCAGTCGAGCTGGGCATGAGCCTGCCTGATTACCAGTCACTCCTGGGAAAAGTCCGGGGCACACAACTGGTCTATCTGGAAGACATGACCGGGCGCAGCGAGGATGACGACACCTTCCTGGACCGCCATGTGGCCGACACGGACGCAGACCCGTTGAACATGCTGCGCGACCAGCGGCTGCGCGAATCCCTGGTCACTGCCATCAAGACCCTGCCCGAACGCGAGCAGTACATCATGAGCATGTACTACGAACAGGACATGAACCTCAAGGAAATTGCAGCCGTTCTCGATGTGACCGAGTCCCGCGTCTGCCAACTCCACAGCCAGTCCATCGCCCGCCTGCGCGCCAAGATGCGCGCGCATTGAATCCGGGTATCAGGCTGCCAGCACCTTGAAGGCGCCGCTCTGGCGCACGGCCGAACCGTAAGGCCCACCGTCGGCATAGGTGGATACCGGACCGCCGCCGGGCATGACCACCTTGAGCGCCTGCTCCACCAGGGCCGCCTGTCGGTGCAACTGGGAACGCAACAGCATGGTGCCTTGGGACAAGGCTTGCAGGCGCTGCACGACGGTCACCCGCATGGCCTCGTCACCCCGCGCAGTACGCAGCAACTCCACCAGGTCCGAGGCCAGACGCTGCAATGCCGCACTGGCTACTTCCAGCTGGGTCGGATTGACCTCGGCCAAAACGACAGAAACCTCGTTGAACTGCTGCTCAACGAGGTCAAGATGTTCTAACAATGAGTTTTGTTTCATTTCAGGGCCTTTGCACATGCAAGCATGCGCAGGCCCCACTCAACCCGTAGTGCGGTTGAGCATTTCCTGCGCGTTGGAAAGAAGTTTGTCCGCAATCGCTTCCGGATTCACCACATAGGTGCCATCCTGGATAGCCGCCTTCACCGTGGCGACCTTCACCGTATCGATGTCCGACGCCTGTGTCGCCTCGGGTTTCTCCAGCGCACGCGCCAGAGTGGACACTGTGACCGCCACACCGGCCGACCGTGTGCTTTGCGCTGCCGTAGAACTGGCGGTCGCGGGAGCACCTTGCCCTGGCTTGGGCGCATTGGTGCTCTTGGCGACCGAAGTCGAACTGGACGGGTCTGATGGTGCCGGAATTTTCATCGTGTTCTCCAAAACTACGATACGCGTAGCCTCGTACGATTGCTATCGGCCTGAATCTACCGGACTTTAGGCTTTTTTGCATTGCAGCAGCCATTTAAAGTTCTATTTTGACTGTACGGACATCCAGCACGATGCCGGTCGCGACGCGTCCGCTGTCCATTCGCACACGCGCCATCTGCCCCACCACACCGGCCGAAAGCGCCTGCGCCTCGCCGGTCACCTGAAATCCTGCGCCCTGCGCCACAACGCGCACCTGGGCTCCGGCCTGAAATACCTGCGGTGCCTTGAGCATGCCCTGCCGCAGTGTCTGGCCGGTTCCCAGCTGGCGGGTCGCCACCTGGCCCACCCAGCTTCCGTGCTCCCGCAATACCGCCTGGGGCTCTTCGGCCCAATCCACCTCGGCCTCGACCACATCCTGAGCCCCCATGGCAGCGCCAGCCATCACCTGGGACTTGATCACCCAGGCCAGACCAAACGCCTTGATGGTTGCGGGCAGGGACACATTCCAGCGCGTCATGCCGTCCACACACCGCAGACCGACCCGACTGCGGCCCCACAGGCGCGAGCCTGGCGGCAAATAGGCTTCCACATTGCCGCAGGGCGCGAGCTTGAGGCGGCTGTCCAGTGGCCCCACACTCACGTCCAGACGCAAAGCCTGCCCGCCGGGTGGCAGGGCAGCCGCTGCGGCCTTGCGCGCCCAATCCTGCGCCATCGACTGGTAATCCGCCTGCTGGGCCTGCGCCCAGCCTGAAAACAGGAATGCAACCGCAAGCAGCCAGCGGCTACCGGTCTGTCGGATGGGGTTCTGGATACGCACAAGCGTTGAAGGCATCAGTGTTCTCCGGGCCAAGGGCCCTGTCTGTTGCCAAGACTATAGGTAACGCCGGTCGCACCAAACCCCTCAAATGGCAGCCATTCCCCCCACTATTCGACGGCTAAAAAATTAAAGGTTTTCCCATAATCGTTCCACGTCACATGGTTGGGGCAGTCCCCGACCACCTGACAAACTATTCAGAGGTGCTCCCATGTTTGCCAATTTGACCAATGCGCTGGACTTTCAAGCCAAGGCCCTGGTAATCCGCGCAGACCGGCAGCGCGCGATTGCCAGCAACATTGCCAATGCCGACACGCCAGGCTACGCCGGCCGCGACGTCAACTTCAAGGAGGCGATGAACGCCGCCCTGGGAGGCAATTCGCTGACCCTCTCCCGTTCTGCGCCCACCGGCGGCACCAGTGAAGGCGCCACCAACCCGCGCCACATTCCGCTGGAAAGCACCACCGGAACCCTGGGCCGGGACAAGCTCGACTACACCACCCAGAGCCAGCCCGCCATGGATGGAAATAGCGTGGACATGGACCGGGAGCGCGCCAACTTTGTAGACAACTCGGTTCGCTACGAAGCCACTCTCCGATTCATTAACGGCAGTTCCCGCACCATCTTGAGTGCTATTCAGGGGCAATAAACCATGTCCATGTTTTCCATCTTCAACGTCTCCGGCAGCGCCGTCAGTGCGCAGTCGCAGCGTCTCAATGTGGTGGCCAGCAATCTGGCCAACGCCGATGCGGTGGCCGGACCCGACGGCCAAGCCTACAAGAGCCGGCAGGTGGTATTCGAAACAGTACGGCTGGGGTCCGACGCCTCCTCGGGCGTCAAGGTCAGTGCGATCAAGGAAAGCAACGAGCCCTTCAAGCGCGTGCACAACCCCACCCACCCGTCGGCAGATGCCGAAGGCTATGTGAACCAGTCCAACGTCAATCCGGTGGAGGAGATGGTCAACATGATTTCCGCGTCGCGCTCCTACCAGAACAACGTGGAAGTCATGAACACCGCCAAAACCCTGCTGCTCAAGACGCTGCAAATGGGCCAATAAGCCCTGAAGGAACTCCACCATGCTCACCAGTGCCACCAACCCCAACACCAGCGCCACCAGCAACTCCAGCCTGGTGACCACCAAGACGGCCGAAGTCAAAAGCGACGCAGAAAAATCGCAGGACCGTTTCCTGAAGCTGCTGGTTGCACAGCTGAACAACCAGGACCCCATGAACCCCATGGACAACGCGCAGATGACCAGTCAGATGGCGCAGATCAACACGGTGTCCGGCATCCAGCAGTTGAACGACACCATGAAATCCATGGCGACCCAGTTCTCGGCCATGCAGACCCTGCAAGGCGCCTCCATGGTCGGCCGCGATGTGCTGACCGATGGCAACAGCCTGTCGATCACCAACGGCGTCGGCAAAGCCGCCTTCGACCTCGCTGGCGAGGCCAGCCAGGTCACGGTGCAGGTGCTCAGCGCCGGAGGCCAGCTGCTCGACACCCTGAACCTCGGCACCCTGGCTGCCGGCCGGCACAACATTGAGTGGAATGCATCGAGCTACACGGGCACCGGCACACCGGTGTTCAAGGTCAGCGCTTCGCAAGGCGGCAAGGCAGTCGCCAGCACGTCATTGGCACGCAGCACGGTCGAGTCCGTCAGTGCCGAATCCGGCACGCTCAACCTCACCCTCAAAACCGGCAATTCCGTTGCCTATGACGCCGTCAAGGCCATTCTCTAAACGCACACAAGGACACGACCATGAGCTTTCAGACAGGACTCTCAGGCCTCAACGCTTCCAGCAAAAGCCTGGATGTGATTGGCAACAACATCGCCAATGCCAACACCGTGGGCATGAAATCCTCGCGTGCAGAGTTTGCCGACCTGGTGGCCTCCTCGCTGGGTGCGGGCGGTGGTGGTGCTGGCGCCGGCATTGGCGTGGCAGTGGCCACCATTGCCCAGCAGTTCTCCCAGGGCAACATCAACATCACCGGCAACAGCCTGGATGTGGCCATCAACGGCAACGGCTTCTTCCAGGTCACGCGCCCTGATGGCTCCACAGCCTTCACGCGCGACGGCCAGCTCAAGCTGGACAAAGACGGCAACATCATCACCAACACCGGCGCGGCGGTGATGGGCTACCCTACCGACCTCATCACCGGTGCACCCACCGGCGTCACCCCACAGCCCTTGAGCGTACCCACATCGGCGCCCATTCCGGCCAACGCCACCACCGAGATCACAGCGGAATTCAACCTCGACGCCCGCGCCGTCATTGCTGCCAGCGCCACGCCACCCACACCGATTTCCACCTATGGCACCTCGCTGACGACGTACGACTCCCAGGGCGTTGCGCTGCCGGTCAGCCTGTATTTCAGCAAAGTCACTCCAACAACGGCAGGCACCGATCAGTGGGCGGTGTACACCGATCCGGCGGGCGGCCCCGCCAACTATGCCGGCGCTTTGGTGTTCGACGCCACGGGAGCCCTCACAGCCGCGAGTACCGTCAACACCCTGACCCTATCCCCCTCTGCTTACGCGGCATCGCTGACGCCGCCCCGGACCAGTATCGTTCCTGACTTCACCGTCACCGTCGATGTTTCCAAAGTCACCCAGTTCGGCGTGGCCTTCAATGTCTCCAACCTGAACCAGGATGGTTACACCGCAGGCGAACTGACCGGTATTTCGATTGAGCCCTCCGGCACCATCACCACCCGCTACTCCAACGGTGAAACCCAATACCGCGGCCAACTGGCGCTGGCGGACTTCCGCAACGTGCAGGGCCTCACGCCCATTGGCTCGGGCGAATACCTGGAGACGTTCAAGTCCGGCCAGCCGGTCCTGGGCAACCCGGGCATTGGCAAGTTCGGTGAACTGCGTGCGGGTGCGGTGGAAGAATCCAATGTGGACCTGACCGCGGAGCTGGTCAACATGATGACCGCCCAGCGCAACTACCAGGCCAACGCCCAGACCATCAAAACCCAGGACCAGATCATGTCGACTCTGGTCAACCTGCGTTAACCGGAACTGAACCCCCATGGACCGCCTCATCTACACGGCAATGACAGGAGCCAACGCGGCTGCGAGCCGCCAGGCGGTCCTGTCCAACAACCTGGCCAACGTCTCGACCAACGGCTTTCGCGCCCAGCTGGCCACCTACCGCGCAGTACCTCTGCGTGGCGATGGCGCCACCACCCGCGTGTTTGCACTGGAAGCCACCGCCGGCCATTCGGACAAACCCGGCCCGGCCATGCGCACGGACCGCAGCCTGGACGCCATGACCACCGGCAGCGGCTGGTTTGTGGTGCAGGGACTCGA
>CAUJJV010000034.1 GCA_963205375.1 Pseudomonadota bacterium | reverse complement strand
GTTGTAGCGGCCGGCATGCTCGCCCAGACCGTGCACGATGATGACCATGCCGCGCCGGGGCGTGTTCGCCGGCAGGGGCCAGTCCTGCACAACCAGGTTGGAGCCATCGCTCACAATGAAAGTGGAAAGGGACGAGTTGCTTGTAGGGGTGTACATGGTCTGCTAGCCGGGGAAATGTGAAATGACCTGCGCCACAGCGGCCGTGAGCTTCTTGGCGTAGGGGATATGGAGGAATTCGTTGGGTCCGTGGGCATTGCTCTTGGGGCCCAGCACGCCGCACACCATCATCTGTGCGCGCGGGAAACCCAGGGACAGCATATTCATGAGCGGAATGGTGCCACCCTGTCCGATATGGCCGCAGGGTGCGCCGAAATGTGCCGTAGAGGCTGCATCAACTGCCTGCGCAAACCAGGGCGCCGTTTCGGGCGCATTCCAGCCCGTGGCGCTGGCGGCACCCTCAAACGTCACCCGGGCCTGGTAGGGTGCGTTGTCCTCCAGCAGGGCCTTGAGCTGCTGCACCGCCACAGCAGCGTCCACCAGCGGCGGCAAGCGCAGGGACAGCTTGAAGGCGGTGTAGGGGCGCAGCACATTGCCCGCATTCTTCAGGTCTGGAAACCCCTCGGCACCGGTCACGCTCAGTGTGGGTTTCCAGGTGCGGTTGAGCAGGGCTTGGAGCGGGTCCGTCGTGGTGGGCAGGGCAAACGTGGTGGAGCCGCCACAGTCGTAGTGCGCCCAGGGAAAGCGCCGGTAGAGCTCCTCCCCCAGAATGGCCGCCGTCGCGCGTGCCTCGGCCAGCCGCGCGGCTGGCACCTCGCAGTGGAAGCTGGCAGGCAACAGGCGCCCGGTGGCGCTGTCTTCCAGGCGGTCAAGCACCTGGCGCATGATGCGAAAACTCGATGGCACCAGCCCGCTGGCATCACCCGAATGCACGCCCTCGGTCAAAATTTCAACCTTGAGCACACCGCTGGCCATACCGCGCAGGCTATTGGTCAGCCACAGCTGGTCGTAGTTGCCCGCGCCCGAATCCAGGCACACCACCAGCCCCACATCGCCCATGCGCTCGCGCAATGCGTCGATGTACGGCAGCAGGTCGTAGGAGCCGCTTTCTTCGCAGGTTTCGATCAGGCCCACGATGCGGGGGTGCGGGGTGTTCTGGGTCTTGAGCGCCTGGACAGCGGCGATGGCGGCGTACGCTGCATAGCCGTCATCTGCGCCACCGCGGCCGTACAGCTTGCCCTCCTCGATCTTCGGGGTCCACGGGCCCAGATCATTGCGCCAGCCCGAGAACTCGGGCTGCTTGTCCAGGTGGCCGTACATCAACACGGTCTGGCTTGAGGCGGCCTGGGTTGCGGCGATCTCGAAGAACAGCACCGGGGTGCGCCCCTCCAGCCGCACCACTTCCAGTGTGAGCCCGGCCACCTTCTGCGCTTCGATCCACGCAGCGGTGTTGCGCACCACTGTATCAATGTAGCCGTGGGACGCCCAATCTGCATCGAACATCGGCGATTTGGCCGGGACACGTATGTAGTCCTGCAACTGGGGGACGATGGAGGCGTCCCATGCCCCGCTGACCTCGGTGAGGACTTGGGTGGTGTTCAGGGCACGGGTGGGGATGCGAGCATTCATGGTGGGTCTGGTCTGCCGAAAGCTGTCCGTAGCCTGACATCATGCCACGGGCAGGCCACCTTTTGGCAGCCAACCCAGGCCCGCGCGGGTGGCGCCCGGAGCCTGCCCGCCACGGGGCCGGTACTCACAACCGATCCAGCCCGCGTAACCAGCCGCATCGATGACCGCAAACAGGTATGGGTAGTTCAACTCACCCGTATCCGGCTCGTGGCGCTCGGGCACGCCGGCGATCTGGATATGCCCCACCGCGCCGCCGGGCAGGTACTGGCGCAACTTCGTCGCCACATCCCCTTCCATGATCTGGCAGTGGTACAGGTCCATCTGCACCTTGAGGTTGGCCGCACCGACGGCCTGCACCACGGCATGGGCCTGCGCCTGGTGCGTGAGAAAGTAGTCCGGCATGTCCCGGGTGTTGATGGGTTCGATCAGCACGTCCACCGCGACGGTGCCTGCCAGTGAGGCCGCCCATGCAAGGTTGTCCAAATAGGTGTCGTAGGCCTGCTCCACCGGGACATCGTGCGATGGACACCCGGCCATCAGGTGCACGCGCGGGCACTGCAGTGCCTGTGCATAGTGCAGCGCCTGCTCGACACCCGCACGGAACTCCGCCTCAAACCCGGGCAGGCAGGCCGTTCCGCGCGCGCCCTGGTCCCAGGCACTGGCCATGTCTGCCAGTGTGGCACCAGCGGGTGGCGCATTGAACAGCACCTGCTGCAGGCCGTGGTCTGCCAGACGCGCCGCCAGCTCCTGCGCTGTCCAGGCGTAGGGAAACAGGTACTCCACACCCTTGACTCCATCGCCGGCCGCCGCCGCAAAACGGTCCGGAAACGGCAGCTCGGTGTACATCAGGCTCAGGTTGGCGGCAAAACGGGGCATGGCAATCTTCAGACAAAGAGGCTGGCCAGCCAGCCCATAACAGCACAGGCAGCAATGACCGGAATAATGCCCACTTTATAACGCAGCAAGGCGACTGCGGCCACGGCCGCCAACGTCAGCGCTTTGGCATCAAATGGGCCTGTAGCCCCCGTGGGTAGTGCGAGATGCACTATAAAAAACAGAGCAAGACTGGCAATGACCCCAACCACCGCTGCACTGATGGCGGCCAGCGGAGCCGTAAATTGCAACTTGCCGTGGGTGGATTCCACCAGCGGCCCGCCTGCGAGAATGAAGATGAACGAGGGCAGGAAGGTGAACCAGGTCACGACGGTGGCCGCCAGCGCGCCACTCCAGAACAGGGCTTCGGGACCGAGCACCGGCTGGCCCCAGCCCCCGACAAAACCCACAAAAGCCACCACCATGATGAGCGGCCCTGGCGTGGTTTCCCCCAGCGCCAGACCGTCCATCATCTGCGCCGCAGTCAGCCAGCCAAAGTGCTCCACCGCGCCCTGAACCACATAGGGCAGCACGGCATACGCACCGCCAAAGGTCAGCAGCGCCGCCTTGGTAAAAAACCAGCCCATCTGCGCCAGCGTGCCTTGCCAGCCCTGCCAGGCCACCAGCGCCGCCATGGGCAGCAGCCACAGAAGCGCACCCACCCCCACCAGCAACGCGAGACGGGACGGTTTGAAACGGGCATGCGCGGGGGTTGGCGTGTCGTCATCAATCCACGCCGGAGCGTGGTCTGCCGTGGCCTTGCCAGCACCATGGCCGCCACCCGCGGCAAACTGGCCTGGCAACCAGCGCTGCCCCATCCAGCCGCACAGCGCTGCCACCAGAACCACCCAGGGGAACGGCACGGAGAACACTGAAATTGCTATAAAACTCATAGCTGCCAGCGCAGGCAATACGGGGGCTTTGCGCGGATTTTTCAGTGTTTTAGTGGCCATGCGGTGCAGCGCCTGCAGCACGATGGCGGCCACTGCCGGCTTGATGCCCCACAGGATGGCGGCCACCACCGGCACCGTACCAAAGGCCATGTACAGCCCGCTCAACGCCACCAGCAGCAGCAGCGACGGCAACACAAACAGCGCGCCGGCCACGACTCCGCCCCAGGTGCGGTGCATCAGCCAGCCGATGTAGGTGGCCAGCTGCTGGGCCTCGGGGCCGGGCAACAGCATGCAGTAGTTCAAGGCGTGCAGAAAGCGTTTTTCGGAAATCCAGCGCTTCTGCTCCACCAGCTCGCGGTGCATGATGGCAATCTGTCCGGCCGGGCCGCCAAAACTGATCAGGCCCAACTTCAGCCAGAATTTCAGTGCTTCTGAAAACGGCACACCCGTGGCACTGGTGTCTACATCCGCAGTCGCCGCTTTGTGCGGATCCATAGCCGAAGTCCCTAGCGCGCCAGTTTGTACACCGAAGTTCCGGCGCGCAGGTTGGGGGCAAACCGCACGGTGCGCCCTTCCTGCAGACCAAAGCTGTCGAGCACGCGCAGGCCTGTGCGCTGGGCCAGCTCGGCCAGGTCGGCATGCGTTCCCACCCGGATGTTGGGCGTGTCGTACCACTGGTAAGGCAGGCGGCGGGTGACTGGCATGCGGCCCCGCAGGATGCTCAGGCGGTTGGGCCAGTGCGCAAAATTGGGGAAGGCTACGATGCCCACCTTGCCGACGCGCGCGGTCTCGCGCAGCATGACCTCTGCATTGCGCAGGTGCTGCAAGGTGTCGATCTGC
>CAUJJV010000033.1 GCA_963205375.1 Pseudomonadota bacterium | reverse complement strand
ACCAGCGCGTCACCCGCGTCAATATCAACGCCAGCGTCTTTGTAGGAAAGGGGGGTGGGGGAGGCAGATTGGGTCATGGAAGTTGGCGGTGAACGGCTGCACTGGTGCAAGCCCGATAGAATTTGCCTAGATTTTAGCTGCGACACAACCAGTCCTTCGGACAATTCATGGAATTCACTCCCACCCAAAAGAGATTCGCCACCTGGGGCGCCATAGCCGGCCTGTCTGCCTGTGTACTTTGGCTGCTGGCGCCGGTATTGGCACCGTTTGTGGTGGCCTCCGTGCTGGCCTACGCCCTGACGCCGGTGGTCGACTGGCTCGACGACCTGGGGCGCGGCCGCATTCCCCGTTTGCTGGCGGTGGTGGTGGTGGAGCTGCTGTTTATCCTGGTGTTGCTGGGGCTGCTCCTGCTGATTGTTCCGATTCTGGCCAAGGAGTTGCCCCTGATGAAGGAGCAGTTGCCCACCCTGTTTGACAGCCTCAACACCACGCTTAAGCCCTGGCTGGCGCAGTGGGGACTGAATTTTTCCCTCGATGTGGCCAATATCAAGGGCTTTGTCATGAAGTACCTCAACGCCAATGTGGAGGATGCCTTCGGTTCCGTGTTGGCTTCGGTCAAGATTGGTGGCAGCGTGGCATTTGCCATCATTGGCAATGCCATCCTGATTCCGGTGGCGCTGTTTTACCTGTTGATGGACTGGGACCGCTTTGTGGCGCAGGCGCGTACCTTTGTTCCGCCACGCTTGCGTGCCGGGGTCGACAGCTTCGTGAAGGAAGCTGACGATGTGCTGGGGCAGTACCTGCGCGGGCAATTGCTGGTGATGCTGATCCTGGCGGTGTTCTACAGCGTGGGGCTGGCGCTGTTCGGCCTGGATCTGGCGCTGCCCATTGGCATTTTCACCGGGCTGGCGATCTTTGTGCCCTACCTCGGATTTGGTGTGGGGCTGGTTCTGGCCACGCTGGCCGGATTGCTCGAGTTTTCAGCCACGTCGGGTGTGGGCTACACCCTGATCATGGTGGCGGTGGTGTACGGACTGGGGCAGTTCGTGGAAAGCCTGTTTCTGACGCCACGCCTGGTGGGGGAGCGCATCGGTCTGCACCCATTGGCGGTGATATTTGCCCTGCTGGCATTTGGCCAGCTCTTCGGTTTTGTCGGGGTGCTGATTGCCTTGCCGGTCAGTGCCGTGCTGCTGGTGGCCATTCGCCGCATGCGTGCGAGCTACATGGCAAGCCGGCTGTACCAGGGTTAAGCGGTGACGATGAAACAAATCGCCCTCGACATCGGCCTGTCGACCGGTCCTACACTGGCCAATTTTTGCGCCGGTCCCAATGAAGCGGCGCTGCGCCACCTGGAGTTGTGGATCGGCGCCAAATCCAGCGCAGCGAGCCGCTCCCCGGTCCCCACCTATTTTTGGGGCCCCAGCGGCAGTGGCAAGACCCACTTGCTCAAAGCTGCCCGCGAAGCCTTGCGTGAGCAGGGTGCCCGCATGGGCTGGCTGGACGCCTCCACCCTGGACGCACCGGAGTTCAGCGAATCCTGGGCAGCGGTGGTGCTGGACGATGTGCACCTCTACACCGCAGCACAGCAGCAGACCGCGTTCAACTGGTTTGTGAACGCACAAACCCACCAGAAACCCGTCCTGGCGGCAGGCGAGTTGCCGCCAGCAGACCTCAAGCTGCGCGATGACTTGCGCACGCGCCTGGGCTGGGGCCATGTGTTTGCCATGCATATGCTGAGCGAGCCCGAGCGTCGGGCCGTACTGCGCCAGTCAGCCGATGCGCGCGGTGTGTTTCTCAGCGATGAGGTGATGGATTTCATGCTGACCCGCTTTTCAAGAGACCTGGGGAGCCTGATGGAGTTGCTGGAACTGCTTGACGGCTACAGCCTGCAGACCAAGCGCCCCATCACCATTCCCCTGATCAAATCCATGATGGAGAACGCATGATTTTGGAACCGACGAGCGACGCCGGGCCGCCCCAAGGCGCGAGAGCCCCCTCGGGGGGCAGTGCAGCACACGAAGTGGCAAACGTGGGGGTCAGGATTGCCTTATTCGATTTGGATCACACCCTGATCCCCATTGACTCCGATTACGCCTGGGGTGAATTCACTACCGCCCGGGGCTGGACCGATGCCGACGAGTTCAAGCGCCAGAACGACGCGTTTTACGAGCACTACAAAGCCGGTACCCTGGATGTGAACGCCTATGTGCGATTCGCCACAGCCGCGATTTGTCGCCAGGGTGCTACTAATTCGATAGCTGCTCACGCAGATTTCATGGGGGCTGTGGTCCAAAAAGCCATCCAACCGCAGGCGCTCAAGCTGGTTCAGGACCACCAGGCTGCAGGTGACCGGGTGGTGATCGTGACTGCCACCAACGAATTCGTGACCCGGCCCATTGCCCAGGCGTTTGGCGTCGAGGACCTGATTGCCGTGGAGCTGGAGCGCGACACCACGCCGGGCGGCACAGGGTGGTACACCGGCGCCATCCGGGGTGTTCCGTCGTTCCGCGAAGGCAAGGTGACGCGTGTGGAGCAGTGGCTGGCTGAGCAGGGACTGGGCTGGGACACGGTGCACACCACGTTCTATTCCGACTCGATGAACGATCTTCCGTTGCTTGAAAAAGCCACGGTTCCCGTCGCGACCAACCCCGACGCCCGGCTGCTGGCCATCGCCCAGGCCCGCGGATGGCGCATACTTCACCTCTTTTCCTGACCTGCGGCACTGACCGCGAGGACTTTTGACTTGATTAAGAAATTCATTGACAAGCTGCTGGGCAAATCCGGCACCGCTGCTGGCAGCAAATCTCCCAAATTTGGCAAGCGGGTGGAAATACCTGCTGCGACGCACGGCATTGATCCCACCCTGGTGGATGAGCGGGCCAGCAATGTGGTGCGCACCCTCAAGAGTGCCGGGTTTGAGGCCTACATCGTTGGCGGCGCGGTACGCGACCTGCTGCTGGGTCTGCGACCCAAGGACTTTGATGTGGCCACCAATGCCACGCCCGAGCAGGTCAAGGGCCTGTTTCGCCGGGCCTTCATCATTGGCCGGCGGTTTCGCATCGTGCACGTGGTGTACGGGCGTGGGCGTGAGAACGAAGTGATTGAGGTGTCGACCTTCCGTGCCTATCTCGACAATGCCGCGGCTGAGCAGGTGGCGGGTAACGAGAAGACCAGCAAGAGCGAACTCGCCGGCATGAAGCATGCGGTGGACAGCACCGGACGCGTGCTGCGCGACAACGTCTGGGGACCGCAGGAAGAAGACGCGGTGCGCCGTGATTTCACCATCAATGCCATGTACTACGACCCCGAGACCCAGGTGGTGGTGGACTACCACAATGGTTTGAAGGATGCCAAAAGCCATACCCTGCGCATGATAGGCGATGCCACCGCCCGCTACCGCGAAGACCCGGTGCGCATCATCCGTGCCGTGCGTTTTGCAGCCAAGCTCAGTCCGCTGGGCTTCAAGCTGGAGGCCAAGACCGCTGCGCCCTTGATCAAATCGCAGGCCTTGCTGGCCGATGTGCCGCAGAGCCGACTGTTTGACGAGATGCTCAAGTTGCTGCAAACCGGGCATGCGCTGGCTTCTGTCGAGCAACTGAAACTGCTGGGCATGGCACGTGGCATTTATCCGCTGCTGGATGTGGTGGTGGAGCGTGCCGAACAGACACTGGTCAATGTTGCACTCAAGGATACCGACCGCCGCGTGGGCGAAGGCAAACCGGTGGCGCCCAGCTTCCTGCTGGCCTGTGTGTTGTGGGCGGATGTTCGCGATGGCTGGGCACGCCGCCTCACCGATGGCCAGCACAGCCATCCGGCCTTGCAGGACGCGATTGACGATGTGTTCAATGCCCGCATTGGGGACGTGTCGGGCCGCGGCAAGCTGGCCGGAGACATGCGTGAAATCTGGATGATGCAGCCGCGCTTCGAGAAGCGCATCGGCAGCACGCCCTTTGGTCTGGTTGAGCAACCGCGCTTTCGTGCCGCGTTTGACTTTATGCGTCTGCGTGCTGATTCCGGTGAGGTTGATGAAGTGCTGGCCGACTGGTGGCAGGAGTTCAGCATGGCTGACGACAACCTGCGCCAGGACATGGTCGACCAGGTGCGGGAAGAGCAGCAGAAGCGTCCGCGCGCGCCCAAGGTGCACCGTGCACCTGCACCGGCACGTGCCGCCACTGCGAACCCAGCCGGCAGTGCCGTGGATGCGGGCTCAGTGACATCTGGTCAGCCCGCGTCCTCGGACGGTTCGCCGCAGGATGACGGCGCGCCGCGCAAGCGTCGCCGCCGCAGGCGTTCTGGCGCAGCCAGGGGCGGTGCCCAGGGGCAAGGTGACAGCTCCGGCGGGCAGGACTAACGGCTTTTCTGGATGGCGCCTGCAGTGACTGAACCTGTCACGGCTTACATCGGCCTCGGGGCCAATCTGGGAGATGCACGCGTCACTGTACGAAGTGCCATGGATGCGATTGCCGGTATGGACAACGTCGTCGTCACACGCCGATCGTCCCTGTACGGCAGTGCGCCGGTCGATGCGGATGGCGGTGACTACGTAAATGCCGTGGTGCAGGTCCTTACCTCTTTGACGGCACATGAGTTACTGGCTGCGCTGCAGGCAGTGGAACAACAGGCTGGCCGTGAACGCAGCTACCGCAATGCGCCGCGCACCCTGGATCTGGACCTGCTGTTGTATGGAGATACCAAGATCCATTCTCACGACCTGGTGGTTCCGCATCCGCGCATGTGGGAGCGTGCGTTTGTGCTTAGGCCGCTGGCCGAGTTGGCTCCAAATCTTGTCTCGGATCAAAAAATCTCGGCGGTGTCCGCACAGCAGGTGTGGCTGCTAGCCGATGGATAGCGTTGGTGCTATCCTGATACACACAAGTGTGCCAATTCAAAAAATACATGCCTTGAGGAGATATCTGCATGAAACTCAATAGCCTGAAGATCGCCACCAAGTTGTGGGTATTCATCATTCTGGTTCTGGCTCTGCTGGTACTCATTGCGGGTGTGGGCTTGGCACGCAGTTCGGCCATCCTGTCTGAGGGCCGTGAGAGGCTCGATATTGCAGACAAACTGGTGCAGGTCACCACGCGCTGGAATGGCCTGACTGAAACCAATGCAGCCCGCAACCATGCCATCATCGTCAGCAGTGACCCGGCGATCCTTGCCGCCTTCAAGGACCTGGTGGCTGCCACCACGACCGAGATATCTGTTCTGCAAAAAGAACTGGAGGCGCTGCCGCTGACCGATGCCGACAAGGTTCAGCTGGCCAAGATTGCAGATCTGCGCAAGGCCATGATTGGAGCGCGCGACAAGACCCGGGCCGCGAAAGCCGAGGGGAGGGTGGACGAGGCTTTGCAGGTATTCAACGCCCAGTATGTGCCTGCCATGGCCGCTTACATTGGCGGGCAAAAAGAGTTGATCAAAATGCAGCAGCAACGCGTTGTCGATGTCCAGACGGATACGGAGGCCCGGCGCAGGACGAACAGTATCGGCATCGTGATCGGGCTGGTGGTGGTGGTGGTCCTCATTTCTGTGGGAACCGTCTGGCTCGTGGGCTCCATCCGTGATCCACTGAACCAGGCCAATGAACTGGCGGCCCGCATCGCCCAGGGGGATCTGAGCTCAGGCATATCCACCGACAGGGAGGATGAGTTTGGTCAGTTGCTGCGGTCGCTGGCGTCCATGAATGAGTCTCTTGGCCGGATGGTGGCCCAGGTGCGCATGAGCACGGACAGCATCGCCACGGCCAGCTCGGAAATTGCCCAGGGTAACAACGACCTCGCCCAGCGTACCGAGCAGACATCCAGCAACCTGCAGGCCACGGCGTCGAGCATGGATTCGTTGACGGTTACGGTGCAGAACAGCGCCAACAACGCGCGCCAGGCGACCTCACTGGCCGCCAACGCATCGTCTGTTGCGCAGCGTGGGGGCACGGTGGTCACCCAGGTGGTGTCGACCATGCAGGAGATTGATGCTAGCAGCAAGAAAATTTCCGACATCATCGGCGTGATCGACGGAATTGCCTTTCAGACCAATATCCTGGCACTCAATGCCGCCGTCGAAGCTGCCCGTGCCGGTGAGCAGGGACGGGGGTTTGCAGTGGTGGCCAGCGAAGTGCGCAGCCTGGCGCAACGCAGTGCAGAGGCCGCAAAAGAGATCAAGGGCCTGATCAATACCTCGGTGGAGAAAGTCGAGTCCGGCACGCGTCTGGTGACGGATGCCGGTTCCACCATGCACGAGATTGTCGAATCCGTGGGACGTGTGGCCCAGGTGATCAACGAAATCACCGCCGCAGCGACCGAGCAAAGCTCCGGTATTGCGGGCGTCAATGAAGCGATTGGCAACCTGGACCAGATGACGCAGCAAAATGCGGCGCTGGTGGAGCAGAGTGCCGCTGCTGCCGAAAGCCTGCGGGAGCAGGCCGATCGCATGAAGCAGGCGGTCGCCGTCTTCCGTGTGGCCGACCACCACCATGGCGGACCGGCCGGTCTGCTGAACTGATCAGGCCAGTTCGGCGATCAGTTCAATCTCGACACAGGCCCCCAACGGGATCTGTGCCACGCCAAAGGCGCTGCGTGCGTGGGCGCCTTTCTCAGGCCCAAACACTTCACCCAGCAATTCGCTGGCGCCATTGGTCACCAGGTGCTGCTCGGTGAAATCGCCCGTGGAATTGACCAGGGACATGACCTTGACAATCCGCTTGACGCGGTTGAGGTCGCCCACCGCGGCGTGCAAGGTGCCCATCAGGTCGATGGCGATGGCACGGGCTGCCGCCTTGCCCTCTTCGGTGGCCATGGTCTTGCCCAGCTGGCCCACCCAGGGCTTGCCATCTTTCTTGGCAATGTGGCCGCTCAGGAAAACCAGATTCCCGGTTTGTACGAATGGCACGTACGCGGCGGCGGGGATCGCAACCGGTGGCAGGGTGATGTTGAGTTTGGCCAGGGTGTCGTAAATGCTCATGGCAATGTCTTTCAGGATTGTTGTTGCGATTGGCTCTGTGAAGAACTCTGGTTTGTATTTTCGCCGACCGATTGCACCGTCACGCCGACCGTCAGCAAGTGGCTGGCACCGCCATGGATGACGCCACGCAGCGGGGACACATCACCAAAATCTCGGCCTGTGGCCACGGTGACATAGTCGGGGCCGGGTGCATGCCAGCCCCACCGGTTGTTGGTGGGGTCAAAGTCAACCCAGCGCTGACCCGGCGGCAAGTCTGGCAGGTAGACGCTGACCCAGGCATGCGAGGCATCGCTGCCAATGAGCTTGACCTCACCCGGTACAGGTGTGGTCAGTAGATAGCCGCTGACATAGCGGGCGGGCAGGCCCAGGGTGCGCAAACACGCAATCATGATGTGGGAAAAGTCCTGGCAGACGCCTTTGCGTTGCGCCAGCGCCTCCAGTGCCGGGGTGTTGATCTGCGTACTCTGGCTGGCGTACGTGAACTCTTCATGGATGCGCTCCATCAGTCTGACGGTTGCTTCCAGCAGACTGGTGCCCGCAGCGAAATCGGGGCGCGCATACGCGCCGAATTCCGTGTGACGCGGCACATACGGTGAGGCAAACACAAATTCCGCAGCCGCGTCGTACTGCCCGCTGGCCTGGTAGCGAAACTGCTCACGCACTTTTTCCCAGCCCATGCTGCTGTGGACCTCGGGGCTGGCCTGGGTGGACACGAGGCTGTGGGCCACGACGCTGAGGACCTCGTGCGGAGTTTGCAGAGAGAAAAAACAGCGGACATTGCCATACACATCCGGCATGCTGCGCATTTGTGCGGGTTGCGGATTGACGCTCAGATGGTGATCCAGCAGCGTTTGCCCCGGGTGGTTGCACGGGTGGAGGTAGGCCACATGCTGCGCTGTTTCTACCGCCGGGTGGTACCGGTAGTGGGTGTCGTGCGTGACTTGCAGCAGCATCAGGTACCCAGACTCTGGTTGGTCTCACCTGCGTGGGTGAAATAGGTCACGCTGATGTCGTCGGAAACCGCATAGGCCGCCAGCACCAGATCGGCCAGCAACGCCATCAGGGCTGGAGGTGCTGCTTCATCCCCGTCCCGTGCGCACAGGGTCTCCAGATCCCAGTGGTCGGGGTTGGGTACCTTGAATGAAAGGGCACACAATTCCCCCGCAGGGCTGCCCGAGAGTTTTGCCAGCCGCCCCCGAAGGGTGTGGGCCACCCATGCCAGTGAGCGCGGGTTGTCGCGGTCCAGCACCAGCAGATCAATGAGTGCCACCGCGTCGCGGCTTTGCTGGTACTGGGCCCGGAAGGTAATGGTGCTGTCGAACAGCGCCAGCACGGCTTCGAATCCACCTTCGGTCTCTATGGAGCGGGTTTCAAATCCGCGCTGCAGCGAGGCCGCCAGGAAGCTGAGCCGCTCGACGTGGCGGCCCACGCTGAGCAGGCGCCATCCGTCGTCCCGCGTCATGCGGTCGGTTTGCGCGCCGGTGATGGCCGCCAGGTGATCACTGGCCGACTTGAGCACGCGCAGGGCATCTGCCGCGGAATAGTCGCCGTGGGCCACATGCGTTGCGCAGCG
Source organism: Pseudomonadota bacterium (assembly GCA_963205375.1). Classification (GTDB taxonomy): domain Bacteria; phylum Pseudomonadota; class Gammaproteobacteria; order Burkholderiales; family Burkholderiaceae_C; genus Allorhodoferax. The sequence continues at coordinate 2,492 of CAUJJV010000033.1, read as the reverse complement.
GTGGTGCAGCTCTTCTTCTGCACGCCGGATGATGTTCCAGTGCTCCTGCGACAGGCGCTCGCGGACTGAAGCCCCCGCCATTTTCAGTGCCCGCAGGTTGTAGCCCACGCTGGTGGCGCCATCGGTGCTTCCCAGGCTGGCAATCAGCGAGCGTTCAAACACGCGCCGGGCCTGCACTGCCGTGGGTACACCCGGCAGCACCAGTGTGCTGGCAATCGCCATCTTGGTGAGCCATTGCAGGAGTGGGGCGGAAGTCTGGTCTTCGCCGCCCAGAGCTTCCAGGGTCAGGCGGGCCAGCCGAACGGAATTTTCAGCCCGTTCGGTGTAACGTCCCAGCCAGTACAGGTTCTCTGCCGCGCGGCCGGTGACCAGTCGCTTGCGCTGGGTCACATCGGCTGGCGTGAGCTGGTTGTGCAGCATCGTGGTGGTGTCGATTTCACCCTCGGTCAGTGCCCACACGTCCGCACTGCTGCCACCGCGCTGCATGGAGGCAATGTCGGCGCTGCTGCCGGCCACGCGTGCCAGTCCGCCTGGCAATACCCGCCAGCGCGGCTGGCCATCGGGCTGCAATCCATCGGACACCGCAAACACCCGGAGCAGGCCGGAGCGTGCCACCATGTGGCCCGGCGTGTCCGGGGTACCCGTTTTCCAGGTGGGCATCTGCGACAGCGGGAGGTAGGCCTGCACCGTGTGTTCTTCGCTCTGGCGCACGATCCTGCCAGCCCATGCGTCCAGTTCGGATTGCTGGAGTCTGGGGCCAACCACGGTTTCAAATCCGTCATGGATGGACGAGCCCGGGTAGGTGGGTTTGATGGTGTGTTCCGCCAGGCGCGGCAACACTTCTTCCATGGCGCTGCGTTCACCGCACCACCAGGTCGGCAAGGCCGGAAGCGTCAACTCTTCGCCCAGAGCGTGCCGCGCCAGTGCCGGCAGGAACCCCAGAAAAGCGGGTGACTCCAGAAATGCCGATCCAGGTGCGTTGGCTACGAGTACATGGCCGGCGCGTATGGCCTGCAACAGGCCAGGCACGCCCAGTGTTGAATCCGAACGCAGCTCCAGCGGGTCCAGGTACTGGTCATCCACGCGTTTGAGCAAGCCATGCACCGGCACCAGGCCCCGCAGGGTCTTGAGGTACAGGTGCTCGTCACGCACGATCAGGTCGCTACCCTCCACCAGACTCAAGCCCAGGTAGCGGGCCAGGTAGGCGTGCTCAAAATAGGTTTCGTTGTAGGGCCCGGGCGTCAAAAGTGCGATGTGGGCATGGGCACCAGCCGGACTCGATGTGCGCAGGCTGTTCATGAGTGCACGGTAAGTGCCAGCCAGGCGCTGAACTTTCAGTGAATGAAAAGCCTGTGGAAACTGGCGGGAGACCGCCAGCCGGTTTTCCAGCAGATAACCCAGGCCACTGGGTGCCTGGCAACGCTGGCCCACCACCCACCAGTTGCCATCCGGGCCCCGCGCCAGATCGAAGGCGGCGACATGCAGGTGGGTGCCGCCCACGGGCTTGACCCCATGCATGGGCCGCAAATAGCCGGGATGCCCATGCACCAGGGCAGGAGGAAGCAGCCCTTCCGTCAGGAAAGTCTGCTCTCCATAGACATCGGACATCACCGCTTCCAGCAGGCGCATGCGCTGCTGGACTCCCCCCTCGATATGGGCCCAGCTCTGCGCGTCGATGATGAGTGGAAACAAATCCAGCGACCAGGGCCGCTGCGGCCCCTCTTCATCGGAATACACGTTGTAGGTGACGCCGTTGTCATGGATCTGGCGTTGCAGACTCGCCGCGTGCTGGTCCAGGTCGGCAGGTGTTCTGGCTTCTGCCTGGGCAAGGAATTCGGTCCAGGCCCCCGTGTAATCTGCACTATTTGCTATTAAATTTGTAGCTAATTTTCCCCGGAGCTCATCGAAGTGGCCAGGGCTCGCCATGCATTCCGGGGCGCCCAGACTGGAAATGCCGGTGTCTGCTGCACACGGTTCCGCGGAGGTTCCGGTTGGGGTAGATGCGTCTGTCACTGTGGGGCAACGCTCGGCACGCACACCAGGGCTGCATTGTGGAACCGGGGCATGTCCAGATCTTCCATGCTGTCGATCTCACCGAGCGTCAGCGCGCCGAACAGCAGGGGGGTGCGGGCGGCCGCTTTGAGCTGGATCACTTCCTCGACGGCATCGTCTCTAAAGTGCATGCGCCGACCGGCACAGTAAAACGTCAGCAGGCTGGGCTGGGCAACACCGCGTGTGATGGCATCAATTTTCTGGGCCATGGTCAGGACGCATTCGCTGTCTTTCAGCTGGGGTGCGCGCAGCAGGCGCAACAGGGTGTTGGGCGGAACCTCGCCCACACAGACCAGCGCGCCATCGTCCGTGAACGCCACCGGGATGCGCACCAGCACGTCCACGGCAGTGACAACGCCAAACGGGAAATGCACCGCGTGGTCATAGAAGTTTTCGCGGGTCAGTGTCACGCCATATTCCGCCTGGATGACACTCTGGTA
>CAUJJV010000032.1 GCA_963205375.1 Pseudomonadota bacterium | reverse complement strand
AATCATCACTGCCTGGGCGCCGGCATCAATCTGCGCGTTCAGGTAAGCGGCCACGGCATCGGCATTCACCGCCAGCATCTTGTGCATCAGGTCCGGGCGGCTGTACAGCATGGTTTTGACCAGGCGGTAGTCGTCGCTGCCCTTGCCTTCGACCATGTAGCAGGCCAGCGTCCAGGGGCTGCCGCTAAAACCAATCAGCGGTACGCGGCCCTTGCCGTCCTGGGTGAGCGCCTTGCGGATGCTGGATACCGCGTCAAACACGTACTGCAGCTTGGCCATGTCGGGCACTGCGAGTTTGGCGACGTCGGCTTCGGTCTTGACGGGGCTGGCAAAGCGCGGGCCTTCGCCCTGCGCAAACGACAGCCCCAGGCCCATCGCGTCGGGCACGGTCAGGATGTCGGAAAATAGAATAGCCGCGTCCAGCGGATAACGGTCCAGCGGTTGCAGGGTGACTTCGGTGGCGTACTGGGTGTTGGTGGCCAGGCCCATAAAGCTGCCGGCCTTGGCGCGGGTGGCCACATATTCAGGCAGGTAACGGCCCGCCTGGCGCATCAGCCACATGGGCGTGTGCGGGGTGGCCTGGCGCATGCAGGCTTGCAGAAATGTGGGGTTGTGCAGGGTGTCGAAGGTGGTATCGGTCATACCCAATATTGTCGCAGTTCCCTTTGCGGGCTCAGGACTGCATCAGTCGCCAGGCCAGATAGGTGCCCAGCAGCGCATTGCCCACTGCAAAGGCGGTTACCAGCACGCTGCCCAGGGCATCCAGGGAATACGCGCGCGTCAGCCACGCCAAAACGGCGGACAGCAGATTGAGCACCAGCATGATCCAGAAAAGTGGATTGCGCGGCTGGTAGAGGCGCGTGACTTTCATGGGAAGGCGCGTTAGCGCACCAGACGCACTGCGGCGATGGCCAGCCAGCCCAAAACGAAGTTGGTGACCATCAGCGTGTGGATTTGCGCAGCCGCCTTGCCAGCCAGGGGCCACTCCTGAACGGCCATGGCACGTTTGAATTTTGCGTAACCCGCAAAGTAGATGTGCCCAAAGATGGCCATCATCAGCAGGCCCAGTACCAGCATCACATTCCATCCCAGCGGCACGGCGCCCTGTCCGGTGGCCGCTTTGATGGCCCGAAAGGCCGCGGTGTAAAGGTGCGTGCCGGTGGCGAACAGGGCGACGATGGAGACCATGACGATCAGGAAGAAGCGTTTCCACACGGCCCCCATTAACATCAGCCGCTCGGGCGGCTCCAGCAATGCAACGGCCGCAGGCCGCAAGGCCAGCAGCATGAATGCCATTCCGCCCATCCAGAAGATGGCCGCCACCAAGTGCATCAGTTTGACAACATCAATCATGTTTTTCTATTGAAGAAGGTCGAACGGTGTGTTACTCCCAGTTCAACGCGCCTCTTTTCCATTCGTATATAAAACCAACGGCTAGTATGCCTAGAAAGACCATTCCTGCCCAAAAACCTGTGGGAGCAATCTCGTGGAGAGACACGGCCCACGGGAAAAGAAACGCTATTTCCAGATCAAACAAGATGAACAGAATGGCAACCAGGTAGTAGCGCACGTCAAACGGCATGCGCGCATCGCCAAACGCTTCAAATCCGCATTCATACGCGGAATTTTTTTCTTTGTCGGGTCGGTTGGGCCCCAGTACATAGCCCAGTACCTGGGGAACCCCACCGACCGCAATGCCGACTGCTATGAAGAGCAGTACCGGCAGGTAGTCAGCCAGAATCACGACATTTGCTGAATTCCAGACAGCACCCAACCACTGTTGCCCTGGCGCGACTTCATCAGGTGCCAGATTTCGTCGAACGCCTCATCCGGTTCGTTGCTGTCGTCGCGGATCACGCCGGTGAAACGTACGCTCACCAGATAGCGGTCTGCATCCTCATCCACTTCAATCACGCTGGCGTTGATGCTCACCACGTCGGTTTTCTGGGTCGCGGTGCCACGATCAGCCAGTTCCATTTTGAGCTCGGCAAACATTTCTGGCGTAGTGAACTGGCGGATATCGTCCAGATCGCCTGCATCGTTGGCGGCTTGCAAACGGATGAAGTTGACCTTGGCGTTGCGCTCGAAGCCTGCGGTATCGAAGTCTGCGGGAATCCGGCTTGCGTTTGTGCTGTTTGCGCCAATGCCAGAACCAATTCCCGAGCCAATCGTGCTGCCGCCATTGGCAGGCATCAAGACTTTGTAGGCTGGCGTATTGTTATCCGCTCCGCTGCTGGCATTGCGAGCGGTCGCAGGGTTCACATGCGCATATTGCAGCCCCCCGGGTGCCGTCGCACTGGATTTTTGCGCAGCTGCACGCTTGCGCATGAAAAAGCCAATGGCCACCATGATGGCTGCAGCGATCAAGCCCATCATCACCATCGATGCCAGCTCATCGCCAAATCCCAGATGGGAGGCCAGAGCCGCGATACCCAGTCCTGCGGCAAGTCCGGCCACCGGGCCCATCCATGAGCGGGAAGGTGCGGCGGCGGCCGCACCTGCAGCGGGTCCGGCTGCAGCAGGCGCTGCGGTGGGTGCCTTGTCGGGTGTGGCTTGACGTTGTGTGCCCATGGATTTACCAGAGCCCATGCGTTTGGCGGCCTCGGCTTCCATCGCCACAGAGGAAAGACCCACGGCAAAAACCAGGGTCAATAGTGAAAGTAAGCGCTTCATGTGAATCTCCTAAAAATATGAAACAACGAAGTCAAGAATAGACAGTTCAAAGTCAATAGAAAAGCAGCGTATTGCGGAAATAAACTTCGGAAAAACAGGATTGTCAGGGCCGCACTTATTTATATGCCCGCTCGACGCGTGCGCAGCTTCATCGAGACGCGCAGACGCCAAACCAGCTTGACCAGGACATAGCCCAGTGAAGCGCCGCCCACCGCAAACATGCCCATGCCCAACACCGTGGGCCACCCAAACTCTTCAAGCCATGCGGGTGCACCACCGCCAACGGAGGGTGGCTGTACCAAAGGCTGGCCCAGAACCAGTGCGCCTGCCTGGTAAGCCAGCCAAAGCCAGAATCCAATCGTTAACGGATTGGTCACCATGGTCATGGCCGCCGCCGCAGGTATGTTGGCGCGCCACCAGGTGCAATGTGCTGCGGCCACCACGATCTGGGCGAAAGGAATGACGAAGGCCCA
>CAUJJV010000031.1 GCA_963205375.1 Pseudomonadota bacterium | reverse complement strand
TTGCGTACGTTTTCCACATTGCCCACAATACGTTCCACCAGCTGCTTGTCCTGCGCGCTAGGCACCTCGCCGGTGATGAGCACCTGGCGGTTGTAGCTGGTGACATTGACATGGGCCCGATCGCCCAAACTGTCCTGGATGCGGTTGGCCGCCTTGACCTCGATACCCTGGTCTTCCGCCACGGTGCCGGTGGTGCGGCGGTCAGAGGCCACGAGGGCACCGGTAACCATACCGCCTGCAACCAGCGGGAAGCAGCCGGTAAGCGCCGTCAGGGTGCCGCCAGCCAGCGCCAGGATGAGCGTTGCGCGTTGAAGTGATTTGATCATGTCGTGGTTTCCTGTTCGCCCAAAAGCTGGGCATCAACCGCATCGCAAATGCAATGCAGGGCCAATATGTGGACTTCCTGGATGCGCGCAGTGCGCTGGTGGGGCACGCAGATCATGACATCGGTGTCCCTGAGCACATGGGCCATCTTGCCACCGTCGCGACCGGTCAGGCCCACCACCACCATTTCGCGCTCGTGCGCTGCTTCGATGGCGGCCAGCACGTTGGCCGAATTGCCGCTGGTGGTGATGGCCAGCAACACGTCGCCGGGCTGGCCCAATGCGCGCACCTGGCGCGAAAAAATGACGTTGAAGTCGTAGTCATTGCCAATGGCAGTGATGATGCTGGAGTCGGTGGTCAGCGCAATCGCACCCAGTTCCGGGCGCTCGCGCTCGAAACGGCCCACAAACTCGGCCGAGAAGTGCTGCGCATCGGCCGCCGAGCCGCCATTGCCGCAGGCCAGCACCTTGCCGCCACTGGTCACACAGGCCAGCATGGCGTTGACGGCCTCGGCGATGGGTTTGCTCAGGACTTCCGCCGACTGGTATTTCAGGTCGGCACTGTCAATAAAGTGTTGTTGAATTCGTTGTTCCAGCATACGCGCGATGATAACTTGCCCCCTTCCCCCCGTGTATGACAGGGCCATGAAGGGGTGTTACCAAATGTCAGCCCCCCGCGTCAAACGCCGCCTGCAGCCACTCGACCTGGCCCGCATCGAGCAGCACCACGTCAAACCGGCAGGGTGGCACGACCCGCAGCCCCAGCAGGTAGTGCCGGGCCGCAAAGATGATGCGCCGCTGCTTGGCATAGCCCACGCTGGCGCCGGCGCCGCCGTGGTCCGCGGACCTCCGACTGCGCACTTCCACAAACACGCAGGTGCCATCGGGCGCACGCATGATGAGGTCGATTTCGCCGCCGCCACGTCCGGGCGTCCGATAATTGCGCTGTACCAATTGCAGGCCGTGTTCCTGCAGGTAAGCCAGTGCTTCATCTTCGGCAGCATCTCCCAGGCGTTTGGTGGTGCGGTTTGTCGGAGGTTTGGCTGGAAAGGGTCCCATTTGTGAGCGCGTCGTATGTTTTTGCCCTGGCTGCGGCCAAAGAGGCCGCTGGTGAGCAGCATTATCCGCAGGGTACGCTGTATGTGGTGGCCACGCCCATTGGCAACCTCGCCGACATCAGCCTGCGGGCGCTGCACGTCCTGAAGCTGGCCGACACCGTCGCCTGCGAGGACACGCGCCACACCCAGCAGATGCTGCGTGCCTACGGCATCGACAAATCCGCCGGGCAACTACTGGCGGTGCACCAGCACAACGAAGCCGAGGCGGCCAACGCTGTGGTGGATCGCCTGCGCCAGGGCCAGCGGGTGGCCTATGTAAGCGACGCGGGCACCCCTGGCATCAGCGACCCCGGCGCCCGGCTGGTGGCCGCAGTGCAAGTGCAGGGCCTGCGCGCGCTTCCGCTGCCGGGGGCCAGCAGCATCACCGCTCTCATTTCTGTAGCAGGTTGCGCAAGTGATACGGGGGGTGGAACCGGATTTGTCTTCGAAGGCTTTCTTCCCACCAAGGCAACCGAACGCATCCATGCGGTGGCGGCATTGCAGACCGAAGTGCGCGCCGTGGCCCTGCTGGAAGCACCGCACCGCATCGAAGCGACGGCAGCGGCGCTGGGGGCGCTGGGAAACCGCAAGGTCACGGTAGGCCGGGAGCTGACCAAACAGTTTGAGGAAATAGCAACGCTCCCCGCTGCGGAGTTGGCCGCATGGTTTGCTGCAGATGCCAACCGCCTGCGCGGTGAATTCGCCCTGGTGCTGCACCCGGCACCAGCGGCGGAGGCTGGTCAGGACACCCGCGTGCTGCAACTGCTGCTGGCCGAGCTGCCGCTCAAAACTGCAGTGAAGCTGGCCGCAGAGATCACAGGTGCCCCCCGTAACGCCTTGTATGACCTGGCGTTAACGCTGAAAAATCCCCAGCTTGCTGAGTGAAAAATGAAATGGGTTCGATACCCGCGCAAGCGCAATCACCCCAGGACGACTTTGTTGCGCCCTGAGTTTTTCGCTGCATAGAGCGCTCTGTCCGCCCGCGAGTACAGTGTTTCTGCGGTGTCCTCGGGACCCATCATGGTCAGCCCTGCACTGACTGTGACGCAACCGAATTCGCCATTGCCAGCGTGGACCAGGCCCAATGCCTGCATTGCCGCACGCACCTGCTCTGCGCAATGGGAAGCACCGTCTGAATCCGTCATGGGCATCAGAATGGCGAACTCCTCCCCACCCACACGCGCCAGCACATCCATGGGCCGTTTCGCTGACTGTCGCATGCATTGGGCGAATTTGACCAGCACATCATCCCCTTGGGGGTGTCCGTAGGTGTCGTTGTAGCGCTTGAAGTAATCAATATCAAACAGCACCAGCGCTCCAGCGCTCTGATCGCGCCGAAACTGGACCAGCGCAGTGTCCATCTGCAGATCAAAATGGCGCCGGTTTGACAGGCTGGTCAGCGGATCTGTCAGCGACTGCTCTTTCACCAAAGCTATTTTTTCGCGAATGATGTCCAGCATTTCATTGATGTAGACGGAGAGCTCTGACAATTCATCGTTGCGAGCGGTGCGTACCCGGCCATCCCAGCTTTCGTTTTCCAGTATGCGCCCGAGGTCACGACGCACGCCCTCCAGACGTCGCACAATCAGCCGGTCGCAGACAAAAATCAACAATAGGACCGTGATAGCAGTCAACACCGCCATCGCGACCGTCACCAAATGCACCGTTGCCTCGGTGCGCTGCAACGACTCTCTGGGCCAGTCCATCTGCAAATCGGCAATGTACCGTCCATGCATGCCCCACACTTTGGACTGCACCTGAATGCGATCGGTCTCTTCCTCCAATTGAAAGTTGCCAGACTGAAAACTTTCCACTTTACGAGAACTGTCTGCGGGCTCAATCTGACCCTGCGGACGGGGTTGGAGTGCGAACTGCAGGCCGGTCTGAGTCCGGACTTTGGCGAGCATCGCCTCGGAAACCCAGCGACCGATCAGCACGGTGCCCCGCGCAGGCCCCGTGCCATCGGAAGGCAGCAGCGGTTGGTAACATCCAATCGCCACGCGCGAGCCGTTGCTCAAAATGGCACATCCGCTTTGGCGCCGCACCATTTCGCGCAACGCCATATCCAGAACAGAGGCCATGGCGGGATCGTCGTACGCACGGCGAACCGGCGTGGAACCGTCCGGCAGCGGCACCTCACTGTGTTCCACCACACGGCCTTGGGCGTCAATCAGGTTGATCCAGTCGAAATGTCCCGCTTCCAGCGATGCAACACTCAGGTCGTCATTGCGAAACGCTTCGCTGGGCCGAGCCGCATGTTCATAAAAGCTGGTGAAGTTGGACCATGAACCCAGAATGACGTGTATTTCTGAAATCTGCTGGTTCAAGGCCAGCAGCAGGCGCTCCATGTCCTTTTCAGCGCCTGAGCGGTCGGCCGCCGCCGCCGCCGCGGTCAGCTGATGCCGGAACACCCAGGTCATACCCAGTCCCGAGAGGATCATGACAGCCGACAAAATGCTAATCAGGGTCAGGCGCAGCCCCATGAGGGTCCTTTCACGCGAAAGTCAGTGGCAGAGGTTCGGCAAATGCCAATCCGAAAATTAAATCACGGATAGCAGTCTCATGCCCGCACACTGCCCAGGCGGGCGGACAACCGCTCACCCGCATCGCGCAGGGTGCGCGCCAGGGGGCCTTGCACCGACAAGTCCATCGTCGAGGTGGGCGCAATCGCCGCAATGGCCAGCACCAGTTTGCCGAAACCATCAAACACCGGCACCGCCATGGCACTGATGCCGGCAATCAGCTCATCGCGCACCACACACACACCTGACGAACGTATATCTGCCATTTCCGCAATAAATGCGGGGTCACGCAACACGGACTCCAGCCCCTGCACCGCCAGTGCGCGCGCCACCGTGGCGGGGTCGGCAAAGGCGGCAAACACCTTGCCCGTGCCGGTATGGCGCAAAGAGGCCGGCATACCGTGGCGCATGCTGATGTTGACCTGGCTGGGCCCCTCTTCCACCCGCACAATCACCGGGCCACTGGCGCCCCACACCGCGGCCGACACGGTGCAACCGGCAGCCACCGCCAGTTGCGGCAACTCCGCGATGGCGAGGCGCACCGGGTCCACCTGCTGCAGGCTGATGAGCCCCAGCTGTACCGCCAGCGACCCCAGGCCGTACTGGCTGCTCAATCCGTCGCGCTCGATCAGACCCAGCTTGCCAAAGCTCACCAGGTAGGGATGGGCCTTGGCTGGCGTCATGCCCGCCTCACGGGCCAGGTCTTTGAGCGCCATGGGGCGGCCGGTCTGGGCCAGGGCCTTGAGCAGTTGTCCGCCCACTTCCACACTCTGGATTCCACGCGAAGTGCGCTCGGGCTCATCACCAGCGGCAGTCTCTTCGGGCTCGGTTCGGGATGCTTTCATGCCGCCATTGTCACCCCTCACAGCGCCCATTTACTTTGCACCAGGGTTTTTACCTATACAAATGAATTTGACTAAAGCGAATTTCAAACCGAGAATCGATTGATATTCATCAAACGCATTCAACATAGGCTAATTTCATGAGCACCAAAACCTTTGCCTCCGCCGCCGACCTGGAAGTCAAGAAGGTCAGTTTCGACAAGCTGTCCGACCATGCCTATGCCTACACGGCCGAGGGCGACCCCAATACCGGCATCATCATTGGCGACGACGCAGTCATGGTGATCGACACCCAGGCCACGCCAGTCATGGCCCAGGACGTGATACGCCGCATCCGTGAAGTCACCGACAAGCCCATAAAGTACGTGCTGCTGAGCCATTACCATGCGGTCCGCGTATTGGGCGCTTCCGCCTATGCACCCGAGCACATCATTGCCAGCCAGGACACCTACGACCTGATCGTGGAGCGTGGCGAGTTCGACAAGGCCAGTGAAATTGGCCGCTTTCCCCGCCTGTTCCAGAACGTCGAGAGCGTGCCCGAAGGTCTGACCTGGCCCACCCTGACCTTCACAGGCAAGATGACCCTGTGGCTCGGCAAGCTGGAAGTGCAAATCCTGCAATTGGGCCGCGGCCATACCAAGGGCGACACCGTGGCCTGGTTGCCCCAGGAGAAGATCCTGTTCAGCGGCGACCTGGTGGAGTTTGACGCCACCCCGTACGCCGGTGACGCCTATTTCAAGGATTGGCCACAGACGCTGGACGCCATTGCCGCCCTGAAACCCGAAAAACTGGTGCCCGGCCGCGGCGCCGCACTGCAAACGCCAGTGCAGGTGCAGGCGGGCTTGGCAGGCACACGTGCCTTCGTGAGCGACCTGTACGAGAGCGTGAAGGTCGGTGCCGCCAAGGGCGAAGACCTGCGCAAGGTGTACGAAGAGACCTTTGCCAAACTCAAACCGAAGTACGGCGACTGGGTCATCTTC
>CAUJJV010000030.1 GCA_963205375.1 Pseudomonadota bacterium | reverse complement strand
AAAGCATGCGGGCAACGCCATCCTGCCATTGCGGCAGATGCAGGCCAAACGTGTCGCGCAGTTTGACCGTATCCAGACGCGAGTTGTGCGGCCTTCTGGCGGCGGTGGGAAATGCACTGGTAGGCACAGCGCGAACCTCTTCTGCTATCAATTGAATAGCTGGATATGCAATACGTACGCGGGCCAGGACATAGTTTGCATAGTCAAACCAGGTAGTGCAACCCGCTGCCGCCAGATGGTACACGCCGGCGTCCCGTATGGCACCCGTTGCACCGGGGTACACCACCTGGCGGATGGCATGGGCCGTCACATCGGCCAGCAGGTCCGCACCGGTGGGTGCACCATACTGGTCGTTGATGACCTGCAGCAATTCCCGCGTTTGGGCCAGTCGCACCATGGTTCTGGCGAAGTTGCCGCCACGTGCGGAATACACCCAGCTGGTACGAAAGATCAGGTGTTTGTCGCAGCGTGCGACCGCCTGCTCGCCCGCAAGTTTGGTGCGCCCGTACACGCTGAGCGGCCCGGTGCCATCCGTTTCTTTCCAAGGTGCCTCACCACTGCCATCAAACACATAGTCCGTGCTGTAGTGCACCAGCCACGCGCCCAGGCGTTGCGCCTCGTCGGCCAGCACGCCGGGCGCGACTGCGTTGATAACCCGTGCCAGGTCCACTTCACTCTCTGCCTTGTCGACCGCCGTGTGAGCCGCTCCGTTGACGATGACGTTCGGCGCGACCGCGCGCACGGTCGCAGCCAGATCCTCCAGCTGTGTCAAGTCACCGCACAACCCCTGTGGATTGGCTGCTGTATCGCGCCCCAACGCAACAACTTCACCCAAAGGCGCCAGGCTGCGCTGTAGCTCCCAGCCCACCTGGCCGTCGCGGCCCAACAGCAGTATCTTCATGCCACGCTCTTGGCACTGTCGCCGTATTGCTTTTCAACCCAGTCGCGGTAACCGCCGCTGAGCACATTGGCCACCCACTGCGGATGGTCCAGGTACCACTGCACCGTCTTGCGGATACCGGTCTCGAAGGTCTCCGCGGGCTTCCAGCCCAACTGTTGCTCGATCTTGCGCGCGTCAATGGCGTATCGGCGGTCATGGCCGGGCCGGTCCGTCACATATGTGATCTGCTCTTGGTAAGGCTTGCCATCGGCGCGGGGCTTGAGTTCGTCCAGCAGTGCACACACGGTGTGCACGATGTCCAGATTCGGCTTTTCGTTCCAGCCACCCACGTTGTAGGTTTCACCCAGTTGCCCGGCGTCCAGCACGCGGCGAATGGCGCTGCAATGGTCCTTGACGTAGAGCCAGTCACGGATCTGCTGGCCGTCACCGTACACCGGCAGAGGCTTGCCCGCCTGGGCATTGACGATCATCAGCGGGATCAGTTTTTCCGGAAAGTGGAACGGGCCGTAGTTGTTGCTGCAGTTGGTGGTGAGCACCGGCAGGCCATAGGTGTGGTGGTAGGCACGCACCAAGTGGTCGCTGGCGGCCTTGCTGGCCGAGTAGGGGCTGTTAGGTTCGTATTTGTTTTCTTCGGTAAAGGCTGGGTCGGTTTTCGACAGTGAGCCATAGACCTCGTCGGTGGACACATGAAGGAATCGAAACGCGCCCTTGGCTTCAGTCGGTAAGGCACCCCAATAGGCACGCACGCACTCCAGCATGTGGAAAGTGCCCAGGATATTGGTCTGAATAAAGTCTTCTGGCCCGTGGATGGACCGGTCCACATGCGACTCCGCAGCGAAATTGACAATCGCGCGCGGCTGGTGCTGGGCCAGCAAACCGGAAACCAGGGCCGAATCGCCGATATCCCCGCGCACAAAAATATGGCGCGCATCCCCATCCAGACTGGCCAGATTTTCCAGATTGCCAGCGTAGGTCAGCTTGTCCAGATTGACGACAGGCTCCTGGGACTGTGACAGCCAGTCCAGAACGAAATTCGACCCAATAAAACCGGCTCCCCCGGTGACAAGAATAGTCATGGCAGTTCTGTGTTGCGCTCCTGCAGGGAGCTTGTTGGTATGGATGCAAAGGTTAGCATAAGCCTGCGTCACAATCGGTGGTTTGACCGCCACCACACTGCATTCATGCCCGCAACGTCTCACAATCCGGAACAATTTGGCAAAACGCCCACCCTGTACTTCTGGGTGTGGGGCATTTCCGTCTTGCTGGCCCTGATTCCGACCGTATGGACCACACTGGATCTGCAAGCGGCGGGCCTGTTTGCCGGACCCAATCCAGCAGTGGCTTCCATCGGGTGGTGGTGGGTGGAGTTGATCAATCTGTATGTACCGGCCGCATTCCGGGTCGGCATTGCGCTTGCGCTGGTGGTGTGGTTGGTTGCGACCTTCCGCAAACAAGGCAAGCCGCTGCGTCTGGCCATGGCTTTTCTGGTGCTGGCCGGCATTCTGGGGCCAGGCGCCGTGGTGAACCTGGGATTCAAGGACCACTGGCAGCGCGCGCGCCCGTACCAGGTTGAAAATTTCGGTGGTACCCAGCAATTTACCCGCGCTGCCGTGATGACAAACCAGTGTGACGCCAACTGCTCTTTTGTCAGCGGCCACGTGGCATGTGGTTTCTTTTTTACGTCCCTGATGCTGATTCACCGTAAGCGCAAGGTGGCATGGGCCGTCACGGGAACACTGGCGGGCTGGGTGATCGGCTTTGCACGCATGTCCGACATGGCCCATTGGTTCAGCGACGCACTGTGGGCCTACCCGATCACCCTGGCTTCGAGCTGGCTGGTATGGAAGGCATTGCACTGGGCCTACGCCAAGGAAACCAGCCCTTCCCGAACTGTGGGATAGCGCAAGCGCAGCCCCAACTCCTGCTTCAGACGCCGGTTCACCATGCGCCGGGATTCGCCCATAAAACTCAACAGCATCAATGGCAACTGTTCTGTGGCCCCTGCGCGTGACACCCGGGGCGGGCGTGGCAAGTCATACAGATCGGCGGCAAGGTCGAAGTAATCCCCCATCTTGAGCGCTGTATCGTCGTTGGTGTTGTACACCCTTTGTGCCCGCCCGCGCCACATTGCCAGCACACAGGCTCGTGCAAGGTCATCGGCATGGATGTGGTTGGTGTACACGTCTTCCTCTGCGCACAAAACCGGTGTGCGCTTGAGCAGACGGGCCCTGGGGGTCCCGCCCTCCCGATCCGGGGCGTAGATACCGGGAATGCGCAGCGTATGGGTGCGGATTCCTGCAGACCTCCCGAAGAAACGCACACAATCCTCTGCGTGCTGCCTGCGGCGTGCCCTGGGGGAGTCTGGATTGGTTGTACGCGTCTCGTCGATCCAGGCCCCCGCGCAATCTCCGTACACGCCACTGGTCGACCCATATACACATGCAGCAGGTGACGTGCGCAGACGCAACACCTGCAGCAATGCCTGGGTCCGCAGGTCCTGCCAGCCTTGCGCAGGGGGTGGAGCCAGGTGCACCACGCGTGTGGAAATGCCCGCCAGACGCCGCAGGCTGTCCGGGTTATCCAGATTTCCCAGCAGCGGCACAACTCCCTGGGCTCGCAATTCCGAGACACGGGCCGTGCTGGAAGTCAGTGCGACCACACGCACGTTGCGACGCAGCAGGCCGGCAACACGCTGCCCCACATCGCCACAACCGACGATCAGGACGCGTTCACGCCGGAATCGGGATGGCAAAGCGCCTAGGGGGCTCTGGATTGAAGGCAAAATCGGGGGCTGTCCATAGTTTGTGCCCAAGGATACCCAATAGATGACTGCCACCGTTACTTCTGTCTCCAGTTTTTCAGTGACCGTGCAGCCATCCGGGCGGCAATTCTCCGCCCAGGCCGATGAAACAGTGCTGGCAGCAGGTTTGCGCCAAAACATAGGCCTACCCTACGGATGCAAGGATGGCGCCTGTGGCTCCTGCAAATGCAAAAAAATCTCTGGATCGGTGACCCATGGAACACACCAGTCAAAAGCCTTGAGCACAGAGGAAGAAGCTGCAGGTTATGTGCTGACATGCTGCGCGACGCCTCAATCGGATCTGGTACTGGAATCACGCCAGGTCACAGAAGCCGGAGCCATACCCATCAAGAAACTCCCGACCCGGGTCAGCACCCTGACGCGCCTGACCGACGATGTTGTGCTGATGCAGCTCCAACTTCCAGCGAACGACAACTTCACCTACCGGCCCGGCCAATACGTCGAGATCCTTTTGCGCGACGGCGCCCGGCGCAGCTACTCGATGGCCAGTGTTCCACAAGCGGGTGCTGGTCTTGAACTCCATATCCGCCATATGCCCGGCGGCAAGTTCACCGACCATGTCTTTGGCGCCATGAAGGAAAAGGAAATCCTTCGCATTGAGGGGCCCTATGGCTCATTCTTCCTGCGTGAAGACTCGGACAAACCTATCATCCTTCTGGCTTCCGGCACCGGGTTCGCACCGATCAAGACCTTGATCGAGCACCTAAAGCAGACGGGTTCCAGCCGGGCAATCTCTCTGTATTGGGGGGGTAGACGGCCCTCGGATCTCTACATGGACAGCTGGGTCCAAGCCCAGTGTGAAACCATGCCTACGCTGCAGTACATCCCGGTCGTCTCCGATGCGTTGCCGCAGGATGTGTGGGCGGGCCGCACGGGTTTTGTGCACCAGGCTGTTCTGCAGGACCACCCGGATCTCTCCGGGTACCAGGTGTATGCCTGTGGTGCACCCATCGTGGTGGATTCAGCACGCAGGGATTTCTGTGCCACTGCCGGTCTGCCCGAAGAAGAGTTCTACGCCGACGCGTTCACTTCCGAGGCAGACAAGCAGCAGGGCTGATCCGCCCGATCAGGACCTGTTGCTGCCCTGGTCACCTCCGGTTTTGTGGCCACACCGAATGTGAATGGATGTTAGCCCGCGCCTGACTTCCACTCACTCAACAGGACCGCAGACACCACAATCACCGCCCCGAAAGCAGCCATCCAGGAGAGGGATTCCGCAAGCCATATCCAGGCAAACAAGGCAGCGAATACAGGCTCCATGGCGTAGATCAGCGCGGCTTTGTCGGCCGACACATGCCGCTGCGCCATGGCCTGAAGAAACAGCATGCCCGCAGTGGCCACGACACCCAGGTAGGCCAACCCCAAGAGTATCTGCGTATCGATACGTTCAGGCAAGGTGTGCATCCGCTCTGTTCCCAGGGAGGCTGCCCATGCCCAGACAGAGCCCAGCAAGGCCATCCAGACGATCTGGGTGGCCGCCAGAGTACGGGCACTGTGCAATCCTGCCTTTCGCGACAAAAAGATGACATAGCCGGCATACGCCAATGCGCCAAAAACAGTCGCACTGTCCGCCAGCAGGTGGGCACCACCGTCCCAGGACATCAAACCGATGCCCACACACGCCATTGCGGCGGCCAGCAGCACCGTCCAGGACAGCCGGTTGCCCAGGACGATCCCCAGCAAAGGAACCATCAGAACATTCAGGCTGGTGAGAAACGCGCTGCGGTTGGAAGAAATATGCTCCAGCCCCCAGGCTTGCGCCACATAGGACACCAGAACCAGCGCGCCCAGCACAGCGCCATCTGTCCACGCGCGACACGATGCACGCAGGGCCCAGGGTGCCATGCAGAGGGCTGCAATCACAAAGCGCAGTGCCGATATTTCCACGCCACTGAGATGCGCCGTGGCGAGCTTCAGAACCGGAAACGTTGCCCCCCACACCAGGGTGACAAACAGCAGCGCAAGTACGTGCCTATTCACCCAGGTATGCGGCGCGGACCTTGGGGTCATTGAGCATGTGCTTGGCATCCCCGGTCATGGTGACAATACCGGACTCCATCACATACCCACGGTCCGCAATGGAGAGGGCGCGGCTGGCGTTCTGCTCCACCAGCAACACCGTCACGCCCTGCGCATAGACATCCTTGATCACCTCAAAGATCTTGTCGACCATGATGGGCGACAGACCCATGGAAGGCTCATCCAACAGCAGCACCTTGGGGCGGCTCATCAGCGCGCGGCCCATGGCCAACATCTGCTGCTCACCGCCGGACATGGTCCCGGCCAACTGGTCCTTGCGCTCGCGCAAGCGCGGGAAGATGGTGAACATCTTTTCGATGTCCGCCTCGATTTCAGACTTGTCGTCTCGGATGTAGGCACCCATCTGCAGGTTTTCCATGATGGTCATGCGGGTGAACACACCCCGGCCTTCGGGCACCATCGCCAAACCCTGCTTCACCAGGTCCCAGGGACCCTGGCCCCGGATGCTTTTGCCCAGGTATTCAATATCGCCACCATTGATCGCCAGCGTGCCGGTGATTGCCTTCATGGTCGTCGTCTTGCCAGCACCGTTCGAGCCGATCAGGGACACCAGCTCGCCTTCATGCACCTCAAAATCCACACCCTTAACGGCCTGGATGCCCCCATAGGACACCTTCAGCCCGGTCACTTTGAGCAGAGTCTTCTTTGTCATCGTCATTCCTTCGAGGCCTTAGTGCCCGCTCGTGCCCAGATAGGCCTCAATCACTTTTTCGTTCTTCTGCACATCGGCAGGCGTGCCCTCGGCAATCTGCTTGCCATAGTCCAGCACCGTGACCCGGTCGCACAGGCCCATGACCAGTTTGACGTCGTGCTCGATGAGCAAAATGGTGCGGTTGTCCTTGCGAATCTGGTCGATCAATTCGCGCAGCATGACCTTCTCGGTCGCATTCATGCCGGCTGCGGGTTCGTCCAGCGCGATCAGCTGGGGATCGGTCGCCAGCGCGCGGGCAATTTCCAGGCGGCGCTGGTCGCCGTAACTCAGCGTGCGCGCCTTGTAGTCGGCAAACTTGCCAATGCCTACGTAGTCAAGCAGCTCCTTGGAACGCTTGGCAATCGCTGCCTCTTCGTTTTTGAAACCGGAGGTGCGGAAGATGGCACCCATAAGGCCGGAATGCGTACGGATATGGCGTCCCACCATCACATTTTCCAGCGCCGTCATTTCCGAGAACAGGCGAATGTTCTGGAACGTGCGCGCAATACCGGCTTTGGCCACTGTATGCACTGCAGTCGGCTGGTAGGCTTTGCCAGCGAGTTCAAACGATCCGCTGTCCGGTGTGTACATGCCGGTCAGCACATTGAAAAAGGTGGTCTTGCCGGCGCCGTTGGGGCCGATCAGGCCATACACCTGGCCGCGCTTGATCTGGATGCCCACATCGCTGAGAGCCTGGAGGCCACCAAATCGCTTGGATACGCCGGATACATTGAGTACTGTGTCTGTCATGGTGATTGCCTTCAGGGTTTGGTCGCCTGCAGGGACTTGCCGTGTTCGGGGGATGGCCACAGGCCGCGTGGGCGCATCAGCATGATGATGATCATGGCCAGCGCTGTGAGCAGCTGGCGCAGGATGGAAGCGTCCAGACGCCCACCGGTCATAGCTTGCAACGGACCGGCCACATAGCGCAGCACTTCGGGCAGGGCCGACAACAACACCGCCCCCAGAATCACACCAGGAAGGTGACCAACACCACCCAAAACGACCATCGCGACAATCATGACCGATTCCATCAGGCTGAAGGATTCTGGCGAGATGAAGCCCTGGAATGAGGCAAACATGGCACCGGACACACCGCCGAAGGTGGCCCCCATGCCGAATGCCAGCAGCTTGAGGTTACGGGTGTTGATACCCATGGCTTTGGCGGCAATTTCGTCCTCGCGAATGGCCATCCATGCGCGCCCCACGCGGGACAGTTCCAGACGGTGGGAAATGATCACACTGATGACCACCAGCGCCAGGAACAGGTAGTAATAAAGCGATACCGAGGCGACTTCGAATCCCCCCACAACCACTTTTTTCCCCAGATCAAGCCCGAAGAAATGTAGCGAATCAATCTGGTTGATGCCCTTGGGACCGTTGGTGATGTTGACCGGATGGTCCAGGTTGTTCATGAACACCCGGATGATTTCGCCAAAACCCAGGGTCACGATCGCCAGGTAATCACCACGCAGGCGCAAGGTGGGCGCACCCAGCAGCACACCAAAAATTCCCGCCAATCCCGCGGCCAACGGAACCACCACAATCAGCGGGGTATGCATGCCATTGGGGAACATGGCCGCCAGCGCCGGAAACGTCTCCGTCAGATGGGGCGACGACATCAGCCCGTACATATAGGCACCAATGGCGAAGAACGCCACATAGCCCAGGTCCAGCAGACCGGCGTAGCCCACCACGATATTGAGGCCCAGCGACAGCAGGACGAAGAGCAGTGCCATGTCGGCGATACGCACCCAGGCATTGCCAAATCCCTGCAGCACGAGCGGCAGAACCAGCAGCCCGACGGCTGCGAGCATGAAGACGATGATTTTCTGTTGTTGTTTCATCTGGTGTTACTCCTCAGGCGCGATCCGCCACGCGTTCACCCAGCAAGCCGGACGGACGCAGGGTCAGCACGATGATCAATACGATGAAGGCAAAGATATCCGAGTAATGGCTACCCAATACACCGCCAGTGAGCGCACCGATGTAGCCCGCACCAATGGATTCGATCAGGCCCAGAAGGATGGCACCCACCACCGCACCGCCCAAATTGCCAATGCCGCCGAACACCGCCGCCGTGAAGGCTTTCAGCCCCGGGAGAAAGCCCATGGCGTGCTGTGCCGTGCCGTAATTCGAGGCGTACATCACGCCGGCAATGGCCGCCAGCACAGCGCCAATGATGAAGGTCGCCGAAATCACCATGTCAGGCTTGACACCCATCAGGCCCGCTACGCGTGGATTTTCGGCCGTAGCGCGCATGGCACGCCCCAATTTGGTGTAATTCACCAACCACATCAGTACCGCCAGCGAGAACGCTGTCACCACCAGAATCATGACTTGCGTCGGCGTGATTACAGCCCCAGCGATGTCAAAAGGCGTATTGGGCAGCAGGGTGGGATAGGACTTGTAGTTGGGTTTCCAGATGATCATGGCCAGCGTCTGCAGCAGGATGGACATACCCATGGCCGTCAGCATGGGCGCCAGTTTGGGGCTGTTGCGCAAGGGACGGTAGGCCACCTTCTCAATCGTGAAGTTCAGCGTCGCGGCCACCACGCAGGCAATCACGAGTGCCAGGAAAAGGATCACGAATCCGGGTGTGCCCGGCATGGAATCCTGCATCAGACCGATGATGGTCCAACTGGTGAGTGCCCCGACCATCATCACTTCGCCGTGGGCAAAATTGATCAGATTGATGATGCCGTACACCATCGTGTAGCCCAGCGCGATCAGCGCATACATGCTACCCAACACCAGACCATTGATGATCTGCTGTATCAAGATATCCATAAAAAACTCCGTTGTTCTTGTGTGTGAACAGTCATGGTCGTAAACACTGTTGGCGTTACACCATGGAATGCAATAAACCTGCCATGTCAGGTTCGCTGGCGTTACGTTACATGGCAAAGCGGTGCCGCGATTCTAGCGATGCCCCGCAGCCGGGTCTTGGGGGTCTGGGGTGGGTTTACCCTCAAATTGCATACAGAATTTGCATTAGCTTCGGCATTTCATGCTTTATTAGTTTTTCTTATGATTTCTGGATTTCAGATCGCGCATCTTCTCTGCAATGCGGATCTCCAGCCCACGCTCCACCGGCCGGTAAAAGTCCGGGTCAGCCATTCCATCGGGCAGGTAACGCTCCCCGGCTGCAAACCCACCCTCTTCGTCATGGGCATAGCGATAGCCCTTGCCGTAATCGAGCTCCTTCATCAGTTTGGTGGGCGCATTGCGTAAATGCATGGGCACAGGACGGGTGCCGTCCTTCTTCACAAACGCCTTGGCCTCGTTAAAGGCTTTGTAGACCGCGTTGGACTTGGGCGCCACGGCAAGGTACACCACGCACTCGGCCAACGCGAGTTCGCCCTCGGGTGAACCCAGGCGCTCGTACACCTCAGCAGCATCCAGTGCCAGACGCAGTGCGCGCGGATCGGCCAGCCCGATGTCTTCCGCCGCCATGCGCACGAGTCGGCGCGCCATGTACCGGGGATCCGCACCACCATCGAGCATGCGCACCAGCCAGTACAGCGACGCATCGGCATCCGACCCACGCACCGACTTGTGCAGCGCACTGATGGTGTCGTAAAACTGCTCGCCACCCTTGTCGTAGCGGCGCATGCGTTCGCCCAGGACTTTCAGCAGCCATACATCGGTGATCTCAGCCACTTTTTCCTGCGCAGCGGCGACAGACAGGGTTTCCAGGGTGTTGAGCAGGCGTCGCGCATCGCCATCGGCATAAGCGATCAAACGGTCAATTGCTACAGTTTCGATAGCTGGAAGCGCAGATTTCTCGCGGACCCGGTCCACAATTTGTCTCAAATCCTCGCCCCCCAGCGGCTGCAGCACATATACCGCTGCTCTGGACAACAACGCGGAATTCACCTCAAACGAGGGGTTTTCCGTGGTGGCGCCAATGAAGGTGAACAGGCCGCTCTCCACATGCGGCAGAAAGGCATCCTGCTGGGTCTTGTTGAAGCGGTGCACCTCATCGACAAACACGATGGTGTGGCGCTGCTCCAGTCCGTCGCGCGCAGTCTGTGCCTGTTCCACCGCCTCGCGGATGTCCTTGATGCCCCCCAACACCGCGCTGATGGTGATGAACTGCGCATCAAATGCGTCTGCCATCAACCGTGCAATGGTGGTTTTGCCTACGCCGGGAGGACCCCACAGGATGCAGCTGTGCGGTTGGCCCGACTCGAACGCCAGGCGCAAGGCCATGCCCTCCCCCAGCAGATGCTGCTGGCCAATGACCTCACCCAGCGTGCGTGGGCGCAGCAGTTCGGCCAACGGCTGGTGCTTGGGCGACAGAGCCATGGACTACCGACAACCTATTGGCGGATCACGTCCGCCCCGGCGGGAGGCTTGAACTGAAAGTTAGCGGCATCCATCGCCACATTCGGCTGGAAGGCAGCAAACGTCAGCACCGACTTCTGGCCAAAACTGTCCAGGATTTCCAGCCGGGCCAGCTCCGCACCGCGAAAGCCCACGCGCACACCCTGCAACTGGCTGTCACGTGCCTTCGGGGTGGCTAACACCCAGTCCAGTCCATCCAGCGCGGGCGCCTGGGTCAATACAAAATCCACCTCCAGTGCGCGCACATCAGCAGCCGAAGCAATCAGGGCCGCGGGAGTGGGCCCCAATGCAGCGGCCTGCTTGCGCGCGGTCACCTGGTTCAGGTCCACGTCATGCAGCCACAGAGTCTGGCCATCGGCCACGATGGTTTGCTCAAACGGCTTCTTGTAGACAAACCGGAACCGGTTGGGTCGCGCAAACTCGAACGTGCCGCTGGAAGTCTTGCTGCGCACCACCTGCCCTTCCCGGGCTGGACTGGTAACCACCTGGGTGAAGGTGGCGCGGCCCGACTTGACCGTCTTCACAAAGGATTCGAGGCTTTCCAGGCCTCCAGCCCGCACGGATATTGCGCACAACGCTATCAATAGAGAAGCAAAAAATCGCATGGATGTGTTCATTCGTTGCGCGCGGGGACCAGAATCTCGCGCTGACCACTGCCACTCATGGAACTCACCAGCCCGGCTTTTTCCATGTCTTCGACCAGACGTGCAGCCCGGTTATAGCCAATCTTGAGGTGGCGCTGCACCAGGGAAATGCTGGCCTTGCGGTTCTTCAGCACGACTTCCACCGCCTGGTCGTACATCGGGTCTTTCTCGCCGCCATTGCTACCGTCCAGCGCGGCATCGCCGTCTCCATCGACGGTGCCACCTTCCAGCACGCCGTCAATGTAGTTGGGTTCGCCCTGGCTCTTGAGGTAGCTCACCACGCGGTGCACCTCCTC
>CAUJJV010000029.1 GCA_963205375.1 Pseudomonadota bacterium | reverse complement strand
GGGAGATTGCTGCAGGCAGTACCAGCCAGGCACGCGACGGCGGCCAACACAAATGCAGTACGGCGTTGCAGGGTATCAAGCATGGAAACAGTCAGGAGCGATATGATGCGACGATTGTAGCGGCTGGGCTGTGCTGGCCGCGCTTGCATCTGCGCGGGGAAAAGGTCCATGACCAACATCGAAGAACTCAAAAGCACCGGCCTCAAAGCCACTGTTCCACGCCTGAAAATACTGGAGGTATTTCAGCGCGGCACCCAGCGCCACATGACAGCAGAGGATGTCTTCCGGGTGCTGCTGCAGGAGCGCTCTGATGTGGGCTTGGCTACGGTGTACCGGGTCCTGACACAATTCGAACAGGCCGGTATCTTGACCCGCAGCCAGTTTGAAAGCGGCAAGGCGGTGTACGAACTCAACGAGGGACAACACCACGACCATCTCGTATGCCTGGATTGCGGCAAGGTCGAGGAGTTCTACGACGCAGAGATTGAAAAACGCCAGAACGCAGTCGCCAAAGCCAAGGGCTTCCAGATCGCCGACCATGCCCTGAGCCTCTACGCCACCTGTACCAAGACCAAATGCCCCAACCGGAGCATGCCGGATAAAACCTAGGACCCCTCTGCCATGGCTTTGCGGTGGCGCTCGACGAACTCCTTGTAGGTATCGATACCCCGCAATTGCAGAATGGTGTTGCGCACAGCGGCTTCCACCAGTACCGCGATGTTGCGTCCGGCAACCACCTGAATGACCACTTTGCGAACCGGCACACCGAGCACATCCTGCGTCAGGGGCTCATAGGGGATTCGCTCGTATTCGCGCTCCATGGTTTCCCGACGCACGAGGTGCACGATCAGCTTGAGACGCATCTTGCGGCGCACCGCAGTTTCACCGAAGATTCCGCGGATATCCAGTAGACCGATACCACGCACTTCAAGCAAATTTTGCAGGAGTTCGGGACAGCGTCCTTCGATGGTCGTCTGATTGATACGGAACAGGTCCACGGCATCGTCGGCCACCAGACCATTGCCACGGGAAATCAGTTCCAGCCCCAGTTCGCTCTTGCCCAGACCGGACTCGCCGGTGATCAACACACCCAGCCCCAGAATATCCATGAACACACCATGCATGGTGGTGCGATCTGCAAAATGCTTGGACAGATACGCGCGCAGCACGTCAATGACAAACGCCGACGACTCCCGGGTTGCAAACATGGGAATCTGGGCGCGCTCGCACATGGACAGCAGCGCTTCCGGGGCCGTCTGTCCATCAGCCAGGACCAGTACCGGTGGCTCCAGCGTCACGATGCGGGCAATTCTGCGTGCACAGTCTTCCGGCGTGGCATTGGTGATGTAGGCCACTTCGCGCTCACCCAGAATCTGGACACGGTACGGATGGATGTAATTGAGGTAGCCCACCAGATCCGCGCCGGATCTGGCAGCGCGAACCGCCACCTCGTCAAAACGCCGCTCGGACGCCCCTAATCCGGCAACCCACTCCCAGTGCAGCGGGCCACGGAATTCCTCAAACAGGACATCGGCACTGACAACGGTGGGTTTCACTGCGCTTGCACCGCGAAATACCGACTCAGCCGATGCTGGCGGACTGCCAGCCCGAGATCAGGCCATGCAGCTTGAGTCCATCGTCGCACGTTGTGAGTTGCTCCCGCAGGGCAGCATCACTGAGCAACTCCGCAATTTCAGACAGGATTTCAAGGTGCTTCTGGGTCGCCGCTTCGGGCACCAGAAGGAATATCAGCAGTTTGACCGGCTGGTCATCCGGTGAATCGAAGCCAATGGCCTGCGACAACTGGAAAACGGCCGCCAGAGGGGCTTTGAGCCCCTTGATCCGTCCGTGCGGGATGGCGACGCCATGGCCCAAGCCTGTAGAACCCAATCGTTCGCGGGAGAAAAGACTGTCCGTCACCAGCGCGCGGCTCAGCCCATGCAGGTTTTCAAACAGGAGACCAGCTTCTTCGAAAGCGCGCTTTTTGCTGGTGACGTCCACCAGTGCAAGAACTTGCGAAGGCGGCAGGATGTTGGAGAGTCGGTTCATGGCGTGAGGCAGATTATGCACACAAAAAAACCGCCTGGGGTCAGGCGGTTTTTGGGGATTTATGCGGTCGGAAATTACATCAGCCGCTTGGGTGCTGCGTGGTGGTGGTCTTGTATCCGGTCCTTGTGACGAACCACCTGGCGGTCCAGCTTGTCCACCAACTCATCGACAGCCGCATACAGGTCTTCGTGGGCGCTTTCGGCAAACATGTCACCGCCCTTGACGTGGATATTGCATTCCGCGCGCTGCCGTCGTTCCTTCTCCTTTTGCTTCTCAACACTGAGTAAAACCTTGACGTCCACCACCTGGTCAAAGTGGCGCATGATGCGGTCGAGCTTGGTCGTGACGTAGCTGCGCAGAGCTGGTGTAACTTCAAGATGGTGACCGCTGATCGTCAAATTCATAAATAGCCTCCAATTGCTCTCAAGGTTGAAAAAGCCTCCCGCACATTGCAGTGGGCTGACGCACGTTAAACACACATGTCATTTCCCGCCGTCAATTTCACTATGCGCCCGAAACATCCTGATTGCAACGGCTTTTGCTGATGCACTGCAACAAATCAGGGCTTCCTCCATCAGCAGCGGGCACTTACTGTCCGGCGGTCTGCCCACGGTGCGATAATGCAGGTCTGACCCACTCTTGGAGAGCGCTCCTTGGAAAACTACCCCAGTCGGTAGCTTTCAACTCCCATTGCTGCATTTGGGGGGTTGAAAGCAACACCACACATCCCCCGCAGATGCCAACCTTATTTGGGAGTGAGCCATGCTCAACATCTTTACGCTTGCCAATGGCCGGCTCTTCCAGGAAGAGATCGAGTCGCTGGAAGAGCTTTCCCGGTTTCAGCCTATCTGGGTTGACCTGGAGTCCCCTACTGTCGAAGAAAAACGCTGGGTCAAGCAGTACTACGGCCTGTCCATTCCGGACGACGCGATGGACGAGGACATCGAGGAATCCGCCCGTTTTTATGCCGAGGACAACGGCGACATCCACATCCGCAGCGACTTCCTGATCCCGGACGACGAGGCGCCGCGTACCGTGCGGGCTGCCTTTATCCTGAATCTGGAAAACAGCAGCCTCAAGAGCCATGGCGTGCTCTTCTCCATCCACGATGAGGACGTCCCCGTCTTCCGCCTGCTGCGCATGCGCGCTCGCCGGGCCCCGGGACTGATCGAAGATGCCAAGGAAGTCCTGCTCAAACTCTTTGATGCCGACGCCGAGTATTCAGCCGACACCCTGGAAGAGATTTACGATGCACTGGAGCGAGTTAGCCGCCAGGTGCTCTCCGGCGATGTCACCGATGCGATGGCGGGCGAGGTGCTTGGCGCCATTGCCCGCCATGAAGACATGAACGGCCGGATTCGCCGCAACGTGATGGACACCCGCCGTGCCGTGAGTTTCATGATGCGCAGCAAGATGCTCAATGCCGAACAGTTTGACGAGGCGCGCCAGATTCTGCGCGACATTGACTCACTGGACAGCCACACTGCGTTCCTGTTCGACAAAATCAACTTCCTGATGGATGCCACGGTCGGTTTTATCAACATCAACCAGAACAAGATCATCAAGATCTTCTCGGTGGCCAGCGTGGCCTTGCTGCCGCCCACCCTGATTGCCAGCCTGTATGGCATGAACTTCAAATACATGCCGGAGCTGGACTGGTCTCTGGGCTATCCCTATGCCCTGGCCCTGATGGTCGCCAGCGCGCTGGTGCCCATGTGGTACTTCCGCAAACGGGGCTGGCTCAAGTAGTTTTGAAGAAAATTGGCACCAACCCCGCACAGGATATGCGCAGCTAGCTATTATTTTGATAGCGAATAGGCCAAAGCCGTCACGATGCGCAAAGCGTAGAGACTCGCCACATCCTTTACAAACTGTGGAAAATCGACATGGGCTGTGTCGTCGGCACGGTCTGAAATGGTGCGCACTGCAGCAAAAGGGACGCCGTGGTCGGCACACACCTGGGCCACAGCGGCGCCTTCCATTTCCACGGCCAGCGGGGCATACCCAGCTGCCCGCAGGGAACTCACCAGCACGGCCGACTCCTCCCGGCCGTTGACAAACCGATCTCCACTGGCAATCAATCCCTGGTGCACACAAGCCTTGCCCAGAGGCCCGCCATCGGCCAGGGCCACTTGGGCCGCCTGCAGGAGTTGGGCTGTCAATGGAGTGTCACCGTCAAATACCGACCGGCCTGTCAGTGGCACCTGGTAGCGCGGAAACAATGGCGAGGCATCCATATCGTGCTGCACAAAGCCTGTGCCCACCACCACATCACCGACGTGGACGCCGTCGCCAACACCACCCGCCACGCCGGTAAAGACTACGCGGCTGGCGCCGAAACGTTCAATCAGCGCCGATGCCGTGGTTGCGGCAGCCACCTTGCCAATGCGGGACAAGGCCAGCACAACCGGCTGGCCATGCAAGCGCCCCAACCAGAACTCCCGCCCGGCATACGGAATGCATTGCGCATCCGTCAATTCGCCCATCAGTCCCTGTTGCTCTTCGCCCAGGGCACTGAGAATGGCCAGCGGCGCAGCTACGGTCACTTTTCCCGCAGTTCGCGGCGCAGAATCTTGCCCACAGGGGTCTTGGGCAATTCACCACGGAACTCAATGACTTTGGGCTGTTTGTACCCCGTCAGGTTTTCGCGGCAGAAAGCACGCACATCCGCTTCGGTCAAGTTGGGGTCTTTTTTGACCAGCACCAATTTGACGGCTTCGCCGGTCTTGGCATCAGGCACACCAACGCATGCGCATTCCAGCACGCCAGGAATCTGTGCAACGACGTCTTCCAGCTCCGTGGGGAACACATTGAAGCCGCTCACCAGAATCATGTCCTTCTTGCGGTCCACGATCTTGAAGTAGCCCTTCTCGTCCACAACCCCCACGTCACCGGTCTTGAAATACCCGTCGGACGTCATGACCTTGGCGGTTTCGTCCGGGCGCTGCCAGTATCCCGCCATGACCTGGGGTCCCTTGATGGCGATTTCTCCAGGCTGGCCGACCGGAACTTCATGGCCGTCATCGTCCAGCAGTTTCATATAGGTGCTGGGCAACGGTACGCCGATGGTTCCCGTGTAGGCCGTCGCAGTGACCAGGTTGCAGCTGGCCGAAGGAGAGGTTTCGCTGAGTCCATATCCTTCACAAATGGGGCAACCGGTCTTTTCGAACCACAGCTTGGCCACGCTGCTCTGCACCGCGGATCCACCGCCCACCGAGACCTTCAGGTGGCTCCAGTCCACCTTGGTGAAATCAGGATGGTTTGCCAAGCCGTTGAACAGGGTGTTGACGGCGGGGAAGCTGTGAATCTTGTGCTTGGCCAACTCCTTGAGCACCCCGGGAATATCCCGCGGATTGGCAATCAGAATCATCTTGCCACCCGTACGCATGGACAGCATCATGCCCACCGTAAACGCAAAGATGTGGTACAGCGGAATGGCGCACACACTGGTGGGCTGCTCATTGGCCGGCACCTTCTTCATGACCGGCTCGTTCCAGGCCTCAGACTGCAGCACATTGGCAATGACATTGCGGTGAAGCAATACCGCACCCTTGGAAACCCCCGTGGTTCCGCCCGTGTATTGCAGCACCGCCACATCGTCAGACTTGCTGACCTGTTTCTTGAACGGCGCCTTGGTGCCCAGGGCAATTGCAGCATTGAAGCGCACGGCGCCAGGGAGGTTGAACGCCGGCACCATCTTCTTGACGTTGCGCACCACGTAGTTGACCAGGGCCCCCTTGAGGAAACCCAACTGATCGCCCATGGAACACAGCACAACGTGCTTGACCGGCGTTGCGGCAATGCATTTTTCCAGTGTGGTCGCAAAGGTTTCAATGACCACAATGGCCTTGGCTCCCGAGTCCTTGAGCTGATGCTCCAGTTCACGCGGTGTGTACAGTGGATTCACGTTGACCACCACCATGCCCGCGCGCAGGATACCCGCGACTGCCACAGGGTACTGGGGCATATTCAGCATCATGATGGCAACCCGGTCACCCTTGACCAACCCCAGGCTCTGCAGGTACGCCGCGAACGCCTGGCTCAGGCTATCGGTTTGGGCATAGGTAACTTCCTTGCCCATGAAGCTGTAGGCCACCTTGCTGGCGTGCTTGCTGAAACTCTCCTCCACCAAATCGACCAGCGAGCTGTACTGGCTGGTATCAATATCCGAAGGCACACCCGGTGGGTAGCTTTTGAGCCAAACGCGTTCAGTCATGTCTTCTCCGTAATTCATCTCTGTGCGGTGCATATTGTCAGGGTCGAAAGGACGCTGGAATAGTGTGTTTTCCCTAGGGCGCGAAGGAAATCAGCCCTTGAGACTGCCCAGTACCTCGTCCAGCATCTTCTTGGCATCTCCGAACAACATGCGGTTGTTGTCCTTGTAGAACAGCGGATTATCCACCCCGGCATAACCTGAAGCCATGCTGCGCTTCATGACGATGGAGGTCTTCGCCTTCCACACTTCCAGCACGGGCATGCCGGCAATCGGGCTGGTGGGGTCGTCCTGCGCGGAGGGGTTCACGATGTCGTTGGCACCGATCACCATCACCACGTCGGTGTCGGGGAAGTCGTCGTTGATTTCTTCCATCTCGAACACGATGTCGTAGGGCACCTTGGCCTCGGCCAGCAGCACATTCATGTGACCCGGCATGCGGCCAGCCACCGGGTGGATACCAAAGCGCACATTCACGCCTTTTTCGCGCAGGGTGCGCGTAATCTCGAATACCGTGTGCTGAGCCTGAGCCACGGCCATGCCGTAGCCCGGCACAATGATCACACTCTTGGCCTCGCGCAGCAGCTCGGCGGTCTCACCCGCGTTCACGGCCACGACCTCACCTGCGGGCTGGGCCGCACCGGCAGCAGCCGTGGGTGCGGCGCTGGTGGTGCCAAAGCCGCCCGCAATCACGCTGATAAAGCTGCGATTCATGGCATTGCACATGATGTAGGACAAGATGGCGCCGCTGGAGCCAACCAAGGCACCCGTCACGATCAGCAGGTCGTTGGACAGCATGAAGCCGGTGGCCGCCGCGGCCCAGCCGGAGTAGCTGTTGAGCATGGACACCACCACGGGCATGTCGGCGCCGCCAATGGCCATCACCATGTGCACGCCAAACAGCAAGGCCACCACGGTCATCACGATCAGCGGGGTCATGCCCTCGGCCACCGAGGTCGACTGGATGAACTCACGCCCAAACCAGACCACCACCAGCAGGCCCGCCAGATTCAACAGGTGGCGGCCCGGCAGCAGCAAGGGCTTGCCGCCAATCTTGCCGTTGAGCTTGCCGAAGGCAATCAGCGAGCCGGAAAAAGTGACCGCACCAATCAGGATGCCGATGTAAATCTCCACCTCATGAATCACCTTTTCGGCGCCCGTGTGCTGGGTGGAGGTGTCCACATAGCTGGCAAAACCAACCAGGCAGGCAGCCAGACCCACCATGCTGTGCATCAGTGCCACCAATTCGGGCATCTGGGTCATTTGCACCGTGCGGGCGGCATATAGGCCCACGCCACCCCCCAGCACCATGGCCCCGGCAATCCAGGGCAGCCCAGCTGCGGTGACCGTCGGGCCAAACACCGTGGCCAGCACCGCCAGCGCCATGCCCACCATGCCGTACAGATTGCCGCGCAGCGCGGTGGACTGGTTGGACAGCCCCCCCAGGCTCAGAATAAACAGAATGGTCGCGCCAATGTAGGAGACCGTAGCCAAACTTGCAGACATCTTCAGGTCTCCTTACTTGCGGAACATGGCCAGCATGCGCTGGGTGACGGCAAAGCCGCCAAACATATTGATGGCCGTCAGCACAATCGCTGCGGCGGCGAGCCAGGTGATCAGGCTGTCAGGACGCCCCACCGCACCCGCCACCGGCGAGACCTGCACCAGCGCGCCGATGGCGATGATGCTGCTGATGGCATTGGTCACGCTCATGAGCGGCGTGTGCAGCGCGGGTTT
>CAUJJV010000028.1 GCA_963205375.1 Pseudomonadota bacterium | reverse complement strand
ACTGATTGCGCGCTACTTCAAGCGCCCGGTGCGCAAGGCCGCGCTGGGTGTGGGCGACGACTGTGCCCTGCTGCAGCCCCAGCCCGGCATGCAGCTGGCCATCTCCAGCGACATGCTGGTCAGCGGCCGCCATTTCTTTGCTGACGTGGACCCGCGCACGCTGGGCCACAAGGCGCTGGCGGTCAACCTCAGTGACCTGGCGGCCTGCGGTGCCACCCCGCTGGCCTTCACTCTGGCGCTGGCTTTGCCGGAGGCGCGCACCGAATGGCTGGAGCCGTTCTCGCAGGGACTGCTGGCGCTGGCCGACGCCCATGGCTGCGAATTGATTGGCGGTGACACCACCCAGGGCCCGCTGAACCTCTGCATCACCGTGTTCGGCGAAGTCCCCACCGGCAGGGCCCTGCTGCGCAGTGGTGCCCGCCCCGGCGATGACATCTATGTGAGCGGCACACTGGGCGACGCCAGCCTGGCACTGCAATGCCTGCTGGGCAAAACAGCACTACCCGACGGGACGCTGGCCCGGGCCCGCGAACGGCTGGAGCAGCCCACACCGCGCGTCGCCCTGGGACTGGCCTTGCGCGGCATTGCCACCGCTGCGGCGGATGTGAGCGACGGACTGCTCGGCGACCTGGGCCACATCCTGACGCAAAGCCAGGTGGGCGCCACCATCGATACGGGAATTGCTATAACTTTGATAGCTTCTTGCGCATATTCCACGGGAGCTACAGGCCAATTTGGCTTAAATATTCCGGAAACCACCCGGTTGCAATGTGTTCTGGCGGGCGGTGATGACTACGAACTGGTCTTTACCGCACCCGCACATCGGCGCGCTGCGGTGGTCGCAGCCGCCGAGGCCAGCGCCACGCCAGTCACCCGCCTGGGCCGTATCGAAGCCGCTGTGGGTCTGCGCCTGGTGGATGGGCAGGGCCAGCCGGTGGCCAACACCTTTGCCTCCTTCGACCACTTCGCTGCCTGAACCGTCAGCCCCCAGGCACAGGGCGTTCAGGCGGTCTGCAGCTGTCGCTCGAAGTCAGCCAGGGGAAGCGGCCGGCCAAACAGGTAACCCTGGAACTGCGCGCAGCCGTGCACCGCCAGAAAGTCCTTTTGCCCCTGCGTTTCCACCCCCTCGGCAATCACCGCCAGCCCCAGACTCTGCCCCAGTGCGATGACAGAGCGCACGATGGCCGCGTCATTGGCATCCTCCAGCACATCCTTCACAAAAGACTGATCGATCTTGAGCTGATCAATAGGCAGTCGCTTGAGGTAGTTCAGGGATGAAAACCCGGTGCCAAAGTCATCCAGCGAGAAATGCACTCCGCGGTCCCGCAACTGCTGCATCTTGGCCACCATGGCGTCCACGTTCTCGGCCAGCATGCTCTCGGTCAACTCCAGCTTCAAAAGCCCCGGGTCGGCACCCGTCTCCTGCAACGCCTGCTCCACCTCCTGGACAAACCCCGGTTGCTGAAACTGGCGTGCGCTGACGTTGACCGACAGCACCAGATGCCGGGTCCTGGCATCGCGCTCCCACACTTTGAGCTGGCGACACGCCGAAGCGATCACCCATTGCCCGATGGGCAGGATCAGCCCGCTCGATTCCGCCAGCGGAATAAAGGCGGCCGGAGAAATCAGCCCTTTCTCCGGATGCTGCCAGCGGATCAGCGCTTCCGCACCAAAGATACGCCCGCGTGCGTCTGTCTGCGCCTGGAAGTACAGCATCAACTGGGTCGGCACCGCCTGCTGCAGCCAGTATTCGAGGCGCACCCGTTCTTCCAGTGCGGCCTGCATCTGGGCATCGAAGAAGTGCACCTTGTCTCGCCCGGACTGCTTGCCCTGCGACATGGCGGAGTCGGCCTGCTTGAGGAGCTCGTCCACAGTGGTGGCCTGCGCTCCAAACAAACTCACCCCAACGCAGGACTTGCAGCGATACGCCTGTCCCGCCAGGGTCAGCGGCTCCCGAATCCTTGCGTGCACCCGCTCAGCCACCAGCTTGGCCTGTTCGGCCGCCAGATCCCCGTCGGTACTCAGACTGTCGAGCACCACGACAAATTCATCGCTGCCCAACCGGGCGATGGTGTCATCCGTGTGCACACACTTGCGGATGCGCTAGGCCACCTCGATCAGCAGCGCATCGCCCGCCGCATGGCCCTGGGTATCGTTCAAGGACTTGAAATCATCCAGATCGATGAACAGCACGGCGCCACAGTGGCCGGTACGCATGCCCAGCAGCAGCGATTGCTGCAACCGGTCGCGCAGCAGCTTGCGGTTGGGCAGACCCGTCAGGGTGTCATAGAAAGCCAGGCTGTAGATGGTCTCCTCCGCCTGCTTGCGCTGCGAAATATCGGAGAAGGCTGCCACGTAATTGGTCACCACACCATCGTCGCTGGTGACCTTGGTAATCGAGAGCCACTCCGGGTACACCTCCCCGTTCTTGCGCCGGTTCCAGATCTCACCGCGCCAGCAATTATTCCTGTCGATTTCCGCCCACATCGTCTGGTAGAAAATATCGTTGTGCCGGCCAGAGCTCAGCAGCGATGGATTGCTGCCAATGGCCTCTTCGGCACTGAAGCCGGTGATCTCGGTGAAAGCCTTGTTGGTTTTGACGATGGTCCGATGGGCATCGGTAATGAACATCGCCTCCTGGGTTTCAAAGGCCGTCGCCGCAATGAGCAGCTCCTGCTCGACCTCTTTGCGCTCGGTGATGTCCTGGTCGGTGCCCGACGCCGAGACGGCCCGGCCGTCGGCATCGAATTGAAAACGGGCCACCACGCGCAACCAGCGGGTGCGCCCGTCGACGAGGATGCGGTACTCCCATTCAAAGGGTCCCTCTCCCCGCTTTGCCGCCGCCCAACACTCCCGGGCATAGACCTGGTCTCTGGGCAGCATCTGGACAAAGCTGCTCTCGGTCGTCATGCGGAAGTCGATGGCCTTCCCAAACATATGCCGCAGCTCATCGGAAATGATCCAGCGGTCCTCGGCTTCGGTCCTGCCAAACACGACGTGCCAGCTACCCACGTGTGCCAGGCTTTGCGCATCCACCAGGCGCTGTTCGCTCTCTTCCAATGATTGCAGAGCCTCCTTTGCGCGCTGGTGCAGGCGCTGCTGCACACCGTACCATCGGCGAAGCAGCAGGTACAGCGTGACACTGGTCACCGTAACAAAAGCCAGCCCCTTGAAAAACCCGAACCGGCTCAGCGTCTGCGCATCCGTGGCGCTCCCGAGGGCGATGTAGTCAGACAGGACAATCCACAGCCCGGCGAGTGCGGCGTAGCCCACGGCAATCCGCAGGGGGGGTGATATGCGTTGGATCGGCTTGCGGCCGTGTGGACAAGGGCATCGACTGTGCTGGAGACTCTCGTCTTTGAAATGGAATCGGGCGACCCCTGCAACTGCACCCGCAACCACAGACCCGAAGAAACGAAGTAGCGCAGAGTATGCCTCTCCGACAAACCCTACCGGCAACATTTTTGTGAAATTATTTCCATGCTTCGACAAGCCCATCTGCCGGGATCCCCAGGGCGCGTTTCGGTAGGGAATTTAGCGGCCGCCGCTGGAGGGTCCACTGCGCCGCGCTGCCTGCGTCAGCCCTCCGTAACCCCAATCGGTCGCAGGCACTTCGCGCACGATCACGTAGCTGGCTGGCTCCAGGGGCTGGCCAAAGCCCAGCTGGCGCTCCAGCTCGGCATAGGCCGTGGCAATGAAAGCCGACTTTTCTTCAACCGTGTTCGTGCCCTGCGTGATGCTGATTTCC
>CAUJJV010000027.1 GCA_963205375.1 Pseudomonadota bacterium | reverse complement strand
GCGCCGCGCATCGTTGGCGCCGGACCAGGCTTCTTGACCCTGCGCACAAGCAAGGTAGGCCTCCACGAGTTTGGTAGGGTCATTTTTCAGGGTGTCTTTCCATGCACCCAGCTTGATCTGCCCTTCGACCAGCCCGCGCATCACGCCCACGTGCTCGGTCCATCCCACACTGTTGCAACCGACCAGCACATCGTCCTTGAACTGCAGGCTCAAGTGACGGCCCGCAGGCAGGTCGGTCAACTCCACATGCTCGCCACCGGGGCGGCCCTGCCAGTCGCCAAAGCTGGTGGAAATCAGGCCCAGGGTGTCGAGCACATTGATCTGGGTCACACCCTTTAGGTTGGCCGCTGGCGCCTTGCCTTGGGCAAAGGCCACCATATTGGCGGCAGCCACACGGGCCTGCTCCGCGGCATTGGGCTGGATGGCGCTGACGATGGTCTTGCCCGAGACCTTGTCAAAAGCCTCCGCACAGTCACCCGCCGCGTACACGCCGGGCACATTGGTCTGCAGATGCTCATCGGTCAGCACGCCCAGCAGGCACTGGATACCCGAGTTCTCCAGATAGCCAATGGCCGGGCGCACACCGGCGGCACTGATGACCAGATCGGCTTCCATCGTCTGGCCATTGGAGAGCTTGACCTGCAAGGGCGTGCCCGGTGTGATTGACTCCACCTTGGTGCCGGTAAACACCTGCACGCCTTTGGCCTCGCACCAGTCGCGGATCATGCCGCCGGCGGTGGGCCCCATCATGCGCGGCACCATGCGGTCCCCCATCTCAACGACAGAGAGCTTCACGCCGCGCGCGGCCAGTGCTTCCATGATGATGCAGCCGATAAAGCCGGCACCCAGCTGCAAGACACGCGCACCCTGGGTGGCCAGCGCCATGATCTTGCGGGCATCGTCCAGCGTCCAGCAGGCATGCACACCGGCCGACCCAATGCCAGGGATGGGTGGACGGATGGGATGCGACCCGGTGGCGACCAGCAATGTGTCAAACGCCAGGCTCTGCCCGTTGTCGAGCGCTACAGTTTTAGTAGCTATCTGCACAGACGTGACGCGGGCCCGAACCACATTGACCTTCAAATCCGCAAAATGGCTGGCGCCCTTGCGCAGATAGGTGCCGCGCTCATCCACGTTGCCCATCAGCAAGTAGGGAATGGCCATGCGTGAATACGGCGGCTCCGGCTCGTCGCCAACGAGGGTGATGGCGTCGGTCGGGCTCAGTTTGCGGATGGTCTCCGCAGCGATCACGCCTGCGGGACCTGCGCCAAGAATGAGGTGGTGCGTCATCGAGGTATCAGAGGCTCAGGCGTTTCCGCGTTTCGGCAGTGGGTCGGCCTTCCGCATCCCATCCGCGCGCAGCGTAGTACTTGGGCATCATCTCGGCCAGCATGTTGACCTTGCCTTTGGCAGGGCCGGTCTTGCAGGCTTCGGTGAGCAGGCGCTTGGGCAGGCTGTCGTCCTTGGCGGTAAAGCCGGCACGGTTGTTGAACTCGCGCTCCATGTTCCAGATGCGCTCGCCAATCAGGGCCAGCTCTTCGATGGTGTAGGCCTCATCACACGCGCCCTGCATCTGCGGCGCCAGGTCTTGCAGGCCCCAGGCAAAGGTGGTGAAGATGCACAGGCCCGACGAGTCGAAAGCGGCGGTCGCGTCCTGGAAGGCTTTCACCAGGTCAGGTTTGCCTTCGTGCTCCAGCGGATCGGTCTTGACCGGGATACCCAGCACTTCCGACGCGATGGTGTAACCGCGCAGATGGCAGCCACCACGGTTGGAGGTGGCATAGGCCAGGCCAATGCCCTGGATGGCGCGGCCGTCATACGCCGGGAACTCCTGGCCCTTGCTGCTCATGGACAGGTCGGGGTGGCCGTACTTGGCGGTCAGGCGTTTGGAGCCCTGGCCAATTTCCTTGCCAAAGCCGCGGCCGTTCACCGTTTCTTCCACAAAGAACACCAGCGCTTCGGCCGAACCAAACTTGGCATCGATACCCAGTTGCTCCTTGGTCAGCACACCCATCTCGTAGAGCTCCATCACCGCGCCAATGGTGGCACCAAAAGTAATGGGGTCGATACCCTCTTCGTTGCAGATCATCGTGGCGTATTGCAGTGCCTCCAGATCTTTCACGCCATTGGCAGCGCCCAGTGCCCAGGCGGCTTCGTACTCCAGACCGCCCGAGGCGCCCCAGTACTGCGGCTTGGTGGCCACGGTGAAGTGGCCCTGGTCCATCTTGCTGATGCGTCCGCAGGCAATGGTGCAGCCAAAGCAGGCCTGATTGGTCACCAGCTGCTTCTTGCCATCGGTGGCGCGCGGCGTAGCCATGGCTTCGGCGGAGATGTCTTTGGCGCTCTCGAACTGCACATCGCGGTGATTGCGTGTGGGCAGCGCGCCCACTTCATTGATCACGTTCATCAGCACCTGGGTGCCAAAGGTGGGCAATCCCTGCCCTGTCACAGCGTTGTCCGCCAACACCTTTTTGCTGACCTTGACCGCTTCCATAAAGGCCTTGGGATCGCGGATATTGCCCACCCCCTTGGTACCACGCACCGCAATCGCCTTGAGGTTCTTGCTGCCCATCACGGTACCGACACCCGAGCGGCCTGCCGCGCGGTGCAGGTCATTGACCACGGCCGCAAACAACACGCCATTTTCCCCGGCCTTGCCGATGCTCGACACGCGCGTCAGCGGATCCTGCAGGCTCTTCTTGAGCGTCTCTTCGGTTTCCCACACGCTCTTGCCCCACAGGTGGGAGGCATCACGCAGTTCGGCCACGTCGTCGTTGACGTACAGGTAGACCGGCTTGGCCGACTTGCCTTCAAAAATAACCATGTCCCAGCCGGCCATCTTGAACTCCGCGCCCCAGTAGCCACCCGAGTTGGAACAGGCAATAGCGCCCGTCAGCGGCCCCTTGGTGATGACGGTGTAACGGCCACCCGTGGAGGCCATGGTGCCGGTCAGCGGGCCAGTGGCCCAGATGATCTTGTTGGCGGCGGAGAGGGGATCGACCTTGGCGTCCACCTCTTCCGTAAAGTATTTGGTACCCAGTCCGCGCGAACCGATGTAGGCACGCGCCCATTGCATATTGAGTGGCTCGGACTTGACAGTACCAGCGGTCAGATCCACACGAAGAATTTTTCCTGCCCATGACATGGTGCTGCTCCTTAAGTTGCCGAGGGCTGGTTGCCCAATTTGTCTGCCCACGCCTGCATCTTGCCCAGGCCGGTCCAGTTGGCGTCGATGAAAGTGATGG
>CAUJJV010000026.1 GCA_963205375.1 Pseudomonadota bacterium | reverse complement strand
GGCCGACAGATCGGTCAGCACCCCGCCGCAGGTGTAGTGGGCCGCGGGCACCACGGGGATGGGCTGCTTCGACAAGTCGATCCCGAGCTCCAGGCAGCGCGCGTAGATGTTGGGAAAGTGCTCCTGGATAAAGGCCAGCGGCTGGTGCGAGATGTCGAGGTACACACAGTCAAAGCCGCCTTTTTTCATCTCGAAGTCGATCGCGCGGGCCACCACATCGCGCGGTGCCAGTTCGGCGCGCGGGTCGTGGGCCGGCATGAAGCGTGTTCCGTCTGGCAGCAGCAGCCGGCCACCTTCGCCGCGCACTGCTTCGCTGATCAGGAAGGACTTGGCCTGCGGGTGGTACAGGCAGGTGGGGTGGAACTGGATGAACTCCATGTTCTGCACCCGGCAGCCCGCACGCCAGGCTGCGGCAATGCCATCGCCGGTGGCGGTGTCGGGGTTGGTGGTGTAGAGGTAGACCTTGCCCGCGCCGCCGGTGGCCAGGATGGTGTGGGGCGCCTGGAAGGTCAGCACCTCGTCGGTGTCTTCGTCCAGCGCGTACAGGCCCACACAGCGGTTTTTGGTGTCCTTTTGGCCTGTAGCCCCCGTGGATTCTGCGTGAGTAGCTCCTGTTTTTATAGCAAGCTTGTGGCTGGTAATCAGGTCCACCAGGGTGTGGTTTTCGAACAGCGTGATGTTGGGGCTTTGTGCCACTTTCTCGATCAGGGTCTGCTGCACGGCCGCGCCGGTGGCGTCGGTCACGTGCACGATGCGCCGTGCACTGTGGCCGCCTTCGCGCGTCAGGTGCAACTGGCCATCCTCCTTCGAGAATGGCACGCCGAGTTTTTGCAGCCAGGCGATGGAGGCCGGTGCGTTTTCCACCACGAACTGGGTGGCCTGCAGATCGCACAGGCCGGCACCGGCCACCAGCGTGTCGTCCACGTGGGCGGCAAAGCTGTCGTCCTTGTCCCATACGGCGGCAATGCCGCCTTGCGCCCAGCCGCTGGAGCCCTCGCGCACCGCGCGCTTGGTGAGGATGGCGACCCTGCGATCACTCGGCAATAGCAAAGCGGCGCTCAGGCCCGCCAGACCGCTCCCGACGATCAGTACGTCAAATGCCAGTGGAGCAGCTGTCTGGGGGGCAGAAATGGAATCGGTCATACGGGCAATTCGTGAAGGCGGGGAACACCCGCGAAAGTGGATGCGTGCGGGTCAGGCGCGTGCGCTTTGCACTGCCAGTTCCAGTGCCTCAGGCAGACGAGGGCACAGGTTGTCTGGCCCCAGTGCATCGAGCACACCCGCGCGCAGCAGAATGTCTTTGGGCTGGAAATCCAGGCCACAGGCAATCAGGCGCACGCCCTGCTTGTGGCAGGTGCGCATCAGGTCGCGCACCGTGTCGGCGCCCGAAGAATCGATGTAGATCACATTTTTGAAGTCCAGCACCAGCACCCGCGCGGGCAGGTGG
The DNA here is from genome assembly GCA_963205375.1 of Pseudomonadota bacterium. Lineage (GTDB taxonomy): Bacteria > Pseudomonadota > Gammaproteobacteria > Burkholderiales > Burkholderiaceae_C > Allorhodoferax. The sequence continues at coordinate 1,154 of CAUJJV010000026.1, read as the reverse complement.
TCCTCCATGGACTCAATGAGTTTGACCGCACCAAAGAAGAGCGCGCCGTACATCCGGTGTGCGATCACCTGCTTGTCCATGCCGGCCAGCACCGGATAGTCCTGCGCGCTGACCTGCTCGGAGCGCGACAGGCTGGAGATGCGGTAAATGAAGGTAATGCACGCGGCCACCAGACCGACCTCCACCGCGACCGTCAGGTCGAAGACAACCGTCAGGAAAAACACCGACAGCAGCGTGATGCGGTAGGGCATGCGGAACTGGCGCAGGTGGGCAAATTCGCGCCACTCGCCCATGTTCCAGGCCACGAACATCAGGATGGCGGCCATGGCACTCAAAGGAATGTGGGCTGCCAGAGGAGCCGCCAGCAGCACGATGGCCAGCAAAGTGGCCGCATGCACCATACCTGCTATCGGGCTGGTGGCACCGTTTTTGATGTTGGTCATGGTGCGGGCAATCGTGCCGGTGGCGGGCATGCCGCCGAAGAACGGCGTGACCAGATTGGCGACACCCTGTGCCATCAGTTCCTGGTTGGAATCGTGGCGGTCATCGATCATGCCGTCGGCCACACGGGCGCACAACAGTGATTCGATAGCGCCCAGCAGCGCCAGCGTGGTGGCCGGGATGAACAGAAAGCGCACGGTGGCCCAGGAAAATTCTGGCCACTGCCAGCCCGGCAGGTCGGACGGGATGCCGCCAAAGCGGCTGCCGATGGTTTCGATGTCCCAGCCGATAAAGGCGACCCAGGCGGTGCTGGTGACCAGCATCACCACCGAACCTGGCAGGCGCTGCAATGGCGCGAAGACCGGCCAGCGGGTGGCTACACGCGGCAACACCCATTGCCAGCACACCAGGCCGACCAGACACACCATGGCCACCCAGGCGGACAGGAAGTTCCAGGTGGGCAGGGCCTGCCACAGGGTGTGCACCAGCCCGAAGAAGTCGGCAGGCACCTGCCCCTGGACCTTCAGGCCCAGAAAGTCCTTGATTTGCGACAGCGCGACGAGTACGGCAATGCCGTTGGTAAAGCCGATGATCACCGCCACCGGAATGAAACGGATCAGCGTGCCCAGCTTGAACAGGCCCATGGCAAACAGCATGACGCCGGACATGGCGGTGGCGATGATGAGGTTGGCCACCCCGTAGCGGTGCACGAT
>CAUJJV010000025.1 GCA_963205375.1 Pseudomonadota bacterium | reverse complement strand
TCTGGACGATGACCCCAAGCCGGTGCGGGCCGCCGCCTGTGAAGCCATCGGCGAGTACCACCTGCGCCTGACGCTGACCGAAGGCAAGTACCACCAGGTCAAACGCATGGTGGCTGCCGTGAGCAACCGGGTGGAGGCGCTGCACCGTTCTCAAATTGGCGGTCTGGTGCTACCCCCGGATTTGCTCCCAGGACAGTGGCGCTGGCTCAGCACTGCCGATCTGGCGCTGATTGCCGGGTAACTCTTGATCAAGGTCACAAAAATTTCGCCTTGGCTGACGGGCAGGGGTTTTCTGTCGATGCCCCGGTACACTGTCCGGTCCTTGTGAAGCGACTCTTTGTGAATACCCTTGTACGAATTCTGGTGGCCGTTGCCGCCTTCCTGTGTCTGGGGTTCGGTGTGCCGGTGCACGCTGATCCCACCCCGCTGTTTGTCCTGAACTCGCTGGAAGCCAGCGTGAGCGTGATCGATCCCGTGACGTGGACCGAAAAGCAGCGCATTCCCACCGGCAAGGAGCCGCACCATCTGTACATGACACCCGATGAGAAGTCGCTGATCATTGCCAATGCACTGGGCGACAGCCTGCTGTTTGTTGATCCACGTACGGCGCAGGTGCAACGCACCGTACGCGGCATTCTGGACCCCTACCAGCTGCGTTTTTCACCGGACATGAAGTGGTTTGTCACGGCGGGCAACCGCCTCAATCACCTCGATATCTACCACTGGAACGGGTCCGATCTGACCCTGGCCAAGCGTATCGCCACCAGCAAGACGCCAAGCCATGTGTGGATCGACAGTACCAGCACCAGACTGTATGCCAGCATGCAGGACAGTGATGAACTCGTCATGGTGGACCTGGCCACGCAAACCCTCAAATGGCGCAGCAAGACCGGTTCACTGCCCGCCGATGTGTTTGGCACGCCGGACGACAGGTTTATTCTGGTCGGTCTGACCGGCGGCACCGGTGTCGAGGTGTACGACGTGACCGGCGACGCGCCGCGTCTGGTCAAAACCATTCCGACCGGCGAAGGTGCGCACGCCTTTCGCGGGGTTGGCGACAAGCGCCATGTGTTTGTCAGCAACCGGGTTGCCAACACCATCAGCAAGATCGACTACCAGACGATGGCGGTGGTGGCGAGCTACCCTGCGCCTGGCGGTCCCGACTGCATGGACGTTTCGCCCGATGGGCGCACCATCTATGTGGCTTCGCGGTGGGCTCAGTACCTGACCGTGATTGACACTACCACCGGCAAGACCGTGCGCCGGGTCAAGGTGGGCCGTTCCCCGCACGGCGTCTGGACACTGGACCATGCACCACGGCAGTAAAACCCTCTCCCGTACTGCAATTGCTATTATTTCAATAGCGGTATGTGCATATTCCACGGGGGCCGGGGCCCAATCTTCCTGTGCAAACCCGGTGTATCTGACTTTCGATACTGGCCACATGGAAACCGCACCGCTGGTGGCCGATGTACTGCGCAAGCAGCAGGTCAAGGCGACCTTCTTTGTCGCCAACGAGCGTACCAAAAAAGGCGACGGCAGCCTGGGCAACGACTGGGCTTTCTGGTGGAAGGCCATGGCCGCGCAAGGACACGAGTTTGCCTCCCACACCTACGACCATGTGTACTGGCGTGGCGATATCAGGGGGGTCAAACCGACCTTCCGGATGCAGCCGACATCGGGCGCCTTTGAGGGCCGCGAATTCACCTGGGATGCTGCCAAATACTGCGAGCAGATTGGACGGGCTGCCGAGCGCATTCAGGACCACACCGGCAAGAAGCCCTTGCCCCTGTTTCGTGCACCCGGCGGCAAGACTTCGCCGCGGTTGCTGGAAGTGGCCAGTGCCTGTGGCTATGCCCATGTGGGCTGGGCCGCTGCCGGTTTTCTGGGGGATGAGTTGCCGAGTGAGAAATTCAGCAACGAGATGCTGCTCAAGAAAGCCCTGCGCGACATCCGTGGTGGTGACATCCTGATGGCCCATCTGGGTATCTGGTCACGCAAAGACCCCTGGGCGCCAGCGAATCTGGAGCCGCTGATTGTGGGGCTCAAGGAGCGGGGCTTTTGCTTCGAGACGCTGCGCAACCACCCAGACTACCGGCCATGGATTGCATCCCACGGGGGATGAGGTAGCTGATGGACGCGTTGACGGACGGGTTTTCTCAATTGCAGCTTTGGCTGTTTGAAACCGTGGTGCAGCCACTGATGTTTTCGCTGGATCTGGGCAACCGGCTGGAAGATGGCTTTGCCGGTACCGGGTGGCTGCTGGTGGGGTGCCTGCAGTTGCTGGTCATGCTGCTGGTCATTGCGCCTTTGCAGAAATGGCGACCGGTCGAGCCGGTGACGGACCGGGCTGCTGTGCGCGTGGATGTGCTGTACACGCTCATCCACCGTCTTGGGTTGTTCCAGATTGCCCTGTTTTTTACCCTGGAGCCGCTGTTTGACGCCCTGTTTTCCCCGTTGCGCGCAGCTGGCGTGGCCACTTTCCATCTGGATGGCCTCTGGCCGGGGGTGACCGATCTGCCCTGGGTCAGCTTCTTGCTGTACCTGGTGGTGTTCGATTTCCTGCAATACGCCATCCACCGTGGGCAGCACCAGTTCACATGGTGGTGGAGTCTGCATTCCTTGCACCACTCCCAGCGGCAGATGTCAATGTGGACCGACAACCGTAACCACCTGCTCGATGACGTGATTCGCAGTGCCATTGTGGCGGTGGTAGCCCAGGGTATCGGGATCGCGCCGGGGCAGTTTGTGGCGGTGGTGGCCTTCATGCAGTTATGCGAAAGCTTCCAGCATGCCAATGTGCGCGTGTGGTTTGGTCCCATTGGCGAACGCCTGCTGGTCAGCCCGCGCTTCCACCGCGTGCACCACAGCATCGGTATTGGCCATGAGTCGGCTGGCAAGCACACCCTGGGTGGGCACAATTTTGGTGTGCTGTTTCCCTGGTGGGACATGCTGCTGGGTACGGCCAGTTTTGAGCTGAAATTCGAAGCCACGGGTGTGCGTGACCAGGTGGAAGAGGGCGTCGATTACGGTCGGGGCTTCTGGTCGCAGCAATGGCTGGGCCTCAAGCGCCTGGCTGCGCGTCGCTGACCGGCAGCATTTGCTGCGCCGCGGTATGCTTGCCGCATGAACCTGCTCCTTGATTCCTTCTGGCGCGCTGCCGCTTACTGTTTGCGGCCAGGCATCATCCTTCTGTCGCTGCTGCCCATTATTTTCATGGGGCTGCTGACGGTGGGGCTGGGCTACTTCTTCTGGGATGCTGCGATGGACCAGGTCATGCTCCTGATGGAGTCGTCCGCGTTTTTGCAAAGTGCCTGGCAGTGGCTGGATGGTATGGGGGCGGGCAAGCTCAAATCCGTCATTGCACCGCTCATCGTGATCTTTGGGGTGACGCCGCTGATCGTTATTGTCTCCATGCTGGTCGTCGCCTTGGTGATGACGCCGGCGATGGTCCGCCTGGTGGTCAGCCGACGGTTTGCCCACCTGGAAGCCAAAAACGGTGCGACCTTTCTGCACAGTGTGGTGTGGTCGCTGGGTTCCACAGTGCTGGCATTGGTGGCTATGGTCATTTCCATGCCCTTGTGGCTGGTGCCTCCCCTCGTGTTGATCCTGCCGCCACTGATCTGGGGCTGGCTGACCTACCGTGTGATGGCGTTCGATGCGCTGGCAACGCATGCCAGTGCCGAGGAGCGCCGTACCCTATTTCGGGAGCATCGGTTGTGGTTGATGGGTATGGGTGTGTTCGCCGGCTATCTGGGTGCAGCCCCCAGCCTGGTGTGGGCCTCTGGCGTGGTGTTTGCCGCGGCATTCGTGGTGCTGTTGCCCATGGCGATCTGGATCTACACGCTGGTTTTTGCGTTTTCATCACTGTGGTTTACCCACTATTGCCTGAGCGCCTTGCATGCCCTGCGCGTGCAACGCGCGGCATCTTCGGTGGCAGTGGATGCGGCCTTGCCGCCGGTTCCCGCCCCGCAACATCTGGAGGTTCTATGAATTTCGGACTCATCATCATTGGTGATGAAATTCTTTCAGGCAAACGCACTGACAAGCACCTGGCCAAAGCCATTGAGGTGCTGGGCGCACGCGGTCTGCAGGTGGCGTATGCCGACTATGTGGGCGATGCGCCGGACCGCATCACCGCAACGCTCAGGCGTGCCTTCGCTTCGGGCGATGTCGTGTTCTCGTTTGGCGGCATTGGTGCCACGCCGGACGACCACACGCGCCAGTGTGCCGCCCGGGCTCTGGGGTGCGAACTGGAACTGCACCGCGAAGCTGAAGCGCTGATTCGTGAACGCATGCAGGACGTCGCCCGCGAGCAGGGGGTGCCCTATGAAGCCGACCGCAGTGACAACGTGCACCGGTTGAACATGGGCGTGTTTCCGGTGGGCGCGCACATCATTCCCAACCCGTACAACAAAATTCCCGGGTTCACCTGCCACGGGGCGCATGGCGGCGGTGTGCATTTTGTTCCTGGCTTCCCGGTGATGGCCCACCCGATGGTGGAGTGGGTACTGGACACGCAATACGCCCATCTGTTCGCGAAGAACGCCTGGGTCGAGCGCTCGGTCATCGTGTTTGGTGCCATGGAGGCGGCGCTGACCCCGCTCATGGAATACCTGGAGCGCCGCTTTCCCGTCAAGGTGTTCAGCCTGCCCAGCGTGGACCATCCGGAATATGGGCGCCACATCGAGTTGGGCGTCAAAGGAAGTCCGGTGGACGTAGGGTCGGCCTATGTGCAACTCAAAGAGGGGTTGGTGGCGCAGAATATGTCGTTAGGCCCTGAAGTGGTGCGTCACTGATATTGCACCAATATGGTGCTTTGCGTGCGCCCCAATGTGGGGTGTGGATGCGATGGCCGGTCTCCGGATAAATGCAACTTTGACTTTGCGCAGAGGAAAAATGGCCATTCTCAAGGCAAAATACAGAACTTTCTCTGAAATCTCTTTGGCGCATTTTTTGGCACAAAAGCTGCATTGAAGATGGGGCAGATTCTTTTCATAACCGTGTAACAGGAGTATTTGATGGCCAAGACCGTCGCAGACGTAATGAAGATGGTGAAAGAGAACGAAGTCAAGTTTGTTGACTTCCGTTTCACTGATACCCGTGGCAAGCAGCAGCACACCACGGTGCCTGTGTCGCACTTCGACGAAGACAAGTTTTCCTCCGGCCACGCGTTTGACGGTTCGTCCATCGCCGGCTGGAAGGGTATCGAAGCATCCGACATGTTGTTGATGCCCGATCCCAATACCGCCAACATCGACCCGTTCTTTGAAGAAACCACCCTCATCATGAACTGTGATGTGGTGGAGCCTGCTGA
>CAUJJV010000024.1 GCA_963205375.1 Pseudomonadota bacterium | reverse complement strand
CATGAAGATCACGCAAGAGGTGCGCGACTACGCCAAGAACCTGGGCGTGAGCGAGGAGCAGGCGCTGCAGTCGGGCATGGAGGTGATGTCCGACGAGTTCAAACGGGTGGGCGGGGAAATCTACATCCCCATCCAGCCCGCGCAATAACCGCCGTCCTGAGGAAAACACCATGCATATGGGTATTGCAGGGGCCGGCTTGCTCGGCCGATTGCTGGCGCTCCAGCTTAGCGCGGAAGGGCACCGCGTGGAAGTCTTTGACCCCGCCAGTGGTCCGGGGCCCCGCGAAACTTCAGGAACCCAGGCCGCTGCCTGGACGGCTGCGGGCATGCTCAGTCCCGTGGCCGAACTGGACCGCTCCAACGAGGACGTGTTCCACCTGGGCCTGCGCTCCTGCGCGCTGTGGCCCGGCATTGCGCAGGCGCTGGGTGTGCCCCAGGTCTGTCACTTTGATGGCAGTCTGCTGCTGGCCCACCGCAGTGATGCCGGTGCGGCCCAGCGGCTGGTCGGCCTGCTGCAGGCCAAGGCCGGTGCCGCTTACCTGCCCCAGGCACTCCAGGCCGAAGCACTGGCGCAGCTGGAGCCCGGTATCCACGGACCATCGCTGGCCTGGCTCCTGCCCTGCGAGGGCTATATCGAGGTACACAACACCCTGCAGGCCCTGCATGCGCAAGGCACCCGGCAGGGGGTGCTGTGGCACTGGGGTCGCACGGTGGCGGCGGTGGAGCCGGGGGCCTTGGTGCTCTCCAATTCCGTTCGGGCTGAGTTTGACCACGTGTTTGACGTACGCGGTGTGGGCGCCAAGCCCGCGTTGCCAGTGCGTGGGGTGCGGGGCGAAGTATTTCTGCTGCATGCACCTGGCGCCAGCTTGAGGCGTCCGGTACGCCTGATGCACCCGCGCCACAGCGTCTACATCGTGCCCCGGCCCGACGACTGCCTGGTGGTGGGCGCCAGCGAGATCGAGAGTGAGGACCGTTCGCCCGTGTCGCTACGCAGCACACTGGAATTGCTGAGTGCTGCGCACAGCGCCATTCCCGCACTGGCCGAGGCACGCGTGGTGCATACCGAGACCAATCTGCGCCCGGCCCTGCCCGACAACCTGCCGGTGCTGAAGCACAGCGCGGGCCTGACCTGCATTAACGGCCTGTACCGCCATGGCTGGCTGCTGGCGCCCGCGCTGGTGGAGCAGGCCCTCAAGGAGTTATCGCTATGAGTACACCGGATTTCATTTCCGAGTCCTTCACCGTGGTTGTGAATGGCCAGCCGCAAACCACCACCGCCCGCACCTTGCAAGATTGGGTGGATGCGCAGAGCGTGCAACCCGCCGCGCTGGCCACGGCGGTCAATGGCGAGTTTGTGCCGCGCGACCTGCGCGCGCAACGCCTGCTCTGCGTCGGCGATCTGATCGTGACCTTTCAACCCATCCAGGGAGGCTGAACCCATGTCCGAGCAACAGAAAGACCCGGTGGTAGTGGGTTCTGCGCAGGTAAAGGAGGAGCCCGCACAGCGGGCGGGGGACACGGAGCAGAGCCCGCTGCCGCCGGGGCGCTCAGGCACAAGCCCGTGGCACATCGGCGGACGCACGCTCACCAGCCGTTTCTTTCTCGGTACCGCCAGCTACCCGTCGCCGCAGGTGTTGCAGGAGGCGATAGCCGCTTCCGGCGCGCAGGTGGTCACCATGGGGCTGCGCCGCCAGCTCGCGCACGGTGGTCAGGCGGACGATTTCTTTACGCTGGTGCAAGCCACCGGCGCCCACCTGCTGCCCAACACCGCGGGCTGCCACACGGCGCGCGAGGCTGTCACGCTGGCCCACATGGCACGCGAGCTGTTTGACACGCACTGGATCAAGCTCGAAGTGGTGGGCGACGCCCACACGCTGCAGCCGGACCCGTTCGAGCTACTGACCGCTGCTGCGCAGTTGGTCAAAGACGGCTTCGAAGTCTTTCCCTACTGCATGGACGATCTGGTGAGTTGCCAGCGCCTGCTGGACGCGGGCTGCAACATCCTGATGCCCTGGGGTGCGCCAATTGGCTCGGGCCAGGGGCTGGTCAACCCTGGCGCGCTGCGCACTTTGCGCGCGCGTCTGCCCGGTGTGCCGCTCATCGTGGACGCCGGCATCGGCTCGCCGGTGGATGCAGTGCAGGCCATGGAGCTGGGGCTGGACGCCGTGCTGCTCAACAGCGCCGTGGCCCACGCGGTGGACCCGGTGCGCATGGCACGTGCCTTCAAGCTCGGCATTGAGGCCGGTCGCCTGGCGTTTGAGGCCGGCATCATGGCCCGCCAGGACATGGCGGTGGCGTCCACGCCGGTGGCGGGGCATCCCATTTTGTTATGAGTTTGCTATGAAACTAATAGCTAATGCCGCAATACCTATGAGGGCCAGAAGCACATTTGGCACTGAACTGCGCCCGGTAAGGCCTGGTGTACGCCCCATCGTCTGGAGCATTGCCGGCTCCGACTCGGGCGCCGGTGCCGGCCTGCAGGCCGATCTCAAAGCCCTGCAGGCCTTTGGTGTGCACGGCTGCACGGCGGTGGCGTCCATCACCGCGCAGAACTCGGTGGCTGTGACGCGCGTGGAACCGGTCAGCGCCGAGCTGCTGGATGCGCAACTGGATGCCCTCGCGCACGACCTGCCGCCACAGGCCATCAAGACCGGGTTGCTCGGTAGCGTGGACAACGTGCGCGTGGTCTGCCGATGGGTGGACCGCTTGCGTGCGCGAGGCCTGCCGGTGGCGCTGGTGGTGGACCCGGTGCTGGGTTCCACGACCGGTGCCAGTTTTGCAAGTGAAGCGTTGGTGCAGGCCTATGTGCAGGAGCTGCTGCCACGCGCCACGCTGGTCACGCCCAACCGTGCGGAGGCTGCGCGCCTGGGGCTGGGTGTGGGGCAAGCGTATCAACCAGGTCAGGCGTCTGTGGTGATCACCGGAGGAGACGATTCCAAAGAAAATGGGCTGGCCAGCGACTGGTTGCATTGTCCGCAAGCCAGTGGCTGGCTCAGCCTGCCGCGCGTGACGACAGCCCACCACCACGGCACAGGCTGCACCTTCGCATCCACCGCCGCCGCCGCCCTGGCCAGCGGCTACTGTGTGGCCGATGCCGTGGTGCTGGCCAAGATGGCCACTACGCACGCGCTGCGCCACGCCTATGCCGCAGGGCAGGGAGCGGGCCCGGTGCAAGCCTGGCCGGACTTTGCGCAGCATATCGACAACTTGCCGGCCTTCACGCTGCCAGGTGCCACAACACCTCTGGCCCTGCACACGCAGCAGCCCTGTGCGCTGCTCAATAACCCCGCTCTCGGTGTCTACGCCGTGGTGGACAGCGCCGACTGGGTGCGTCGCGTGTTGGCGGCTGGCATCCGCACCGTGCAGCTGCGCATCAAGGACCCCACAGAACCTAAGTTGGCTGCGCAAATTCAGGACAGCATCGCCATTGCGCGCGCCACCCCGGGAGCACAACTTTTCATCAACGACCACTGGCAATTGGCATTGCAGCACGGCGCCTATGGCGTGCATCTGGGCCAGGAAGATCTGGAAACCGTGGACATGGACGCCCTGAGAAAAGCCGGTGTGCGCTTAGGGCTAAGCACCCACAGCTACTGGGAAGTCGCCCGCGCCTGGGCCCTGCGGCCCAGCTACATTGCCTGCGGTCCCATCTTCGCCACCCAAAGCAAAGACATGCCGTGGATTCCCCAGGGGCTGGACAATCTGCGTTACTGGGCCGGCGTATTGCCGTTGCCCGTGGTGGGCATTGCGGGTATTGATGTCCACAACGTGGCCGATGTGGCTGCCACGGGCGCGGCCAGTGCGGCGGTGATTTCGGCGATTACGCAAGTCGCTGATCCTGTGCAGGCATGCCGCGCACTCCAGCAGGGCTTTGCTGGCACCGGCTTTTTCGATTCCACGCGTCTTCTGTCACAATTGACGTTTACGTAAACGTCAATTGCTTTATCTCCATCTGAAACGAGGAAAACCATGTCAGACCCCATCGTGATCGTTAGCGCCGCCCGTACCCCCATGGGCAGTTTTCAGGGTGACTTTTCTGCGCTGGCCGCCCATGACCTCGGCGGTGCCGCCATCAAGGCCGCGGTCGAGCGCGCCGGCATCAGTCCGGAGCTGGTGACGGAAGTGATTTTTGGCAACTGCCTGATGGCAGGCCAGGGCCAGGCACCGGCACGTCAGGCGTCGTTCAAGGGTGGCCTGCCCAAGAGCGCCGGCGCGGTCACGCTCTCCAAGATGTGTGGCTCCGGCATGCGCGCAGCCATGTTCGCGCACGACATGCTGATTGCCGGCAGCCACGAGGTGCTGGTAGCCGGTGGCATGGAGAGCATGACCAACGCACCCTACCTGCTGCCCAAGGCCCGTGGCGGTTACCGCATTGGCCACGACCGCATTTTTGACCACATGATGCTCGACGGCCTGGAAGACGCCTACGAAGCCGGCCGCTCCATGGGCACCTTTGGCGAAGACTGCGCCGCCAAATACAGCTTCACCCGCGCCGAGCAGGACGCCTTTGCCACTGCCAGCGTGCAGCGCGCCAAGGCCGCGACCGAATCCGGTGCCTTTGCCACCGAAATCACCCCTGTGGTGGTCAAGGGCCGTGCTGGCGAAGTGACCGTCTCCATCGACGAAGGTCCGGGCAAGGTCAAGCTCGACAAGATCCCCACGCTGAAAGCCGCGTTCAAGAAAGACGGCACCATCACCGCAGCCTCCAGCTCCAGCATCAACGACGGCGCCGCCGCCATGGTGCTGATGAAGGCCTCTACCGCCGCCAAGCTGGGCTGCAAGCCGCTGGCGCGCATTGTCAGCCACGCCACCCATGCACAGGAACCCGAGTGGTTTGCCACCGCTCCGGTCGGCGCCACACAGAAAGCTCTGGCCAAAGCCGGCTGGGCGGTCGGTGATGTGGACCTGTGGGAGGTGAATGAAGCCTTTGCCGTGGTGCCCATGGCGCTGATGAAAGAGCTGAACGTGCCGCACGACAAGGTCAATGTGAACGGCGGCGCCTGCGCGCTGGGCCACCCGATTGGCGCGTCGGGTGCTCGCATCATGGTCACGCTGATCCATGCACTCCAGGCGCGTGGCCTCAAAAAAGGTCTGGCGACACTGTGCATCGGCGGCGGCGAGGCTACTGCCGTGGCGCTGGAGTTGCTATAAATTCAATAGCTGATTGCGCATGTTCAATAAGGGCTGGAGGCCAATTTGATACTTACCCAAGACCAGGAAATGGTGCGCGATGCCGTGCGCAATTTTGCCCAAACCGAACTCTGGCCCCACGCGGCCCAATGGGACAAGGAGCACACGTTCCCGAAGGCGGTGCACCAGGGGTTGGCGGCGCTCGGTGCCTATGGCATCTGCGTCCCGGAGGAGCTCGGCGGTGCCGGGCTGGACTACCTGACGCTGGCGCTGGTGCTGGAAGAAATTGCCGCCGGTGACGGCGGTACCAGCACCGTGATCAGCGTGACCAACTGCCCGGTCAATGCCATTCTCATGAAGTTTGGCAACCCGGCGCAGAAGAAGCAGTGGCTTGAACCGCTGGCGCAGGGCCAGCTGCTGGGGGCGTTCTGCCTGACTGAGCCGCATGTGGGCAGTGATGCCTCCAGCCTGCGGACCACGGCAGTGCGCGAAGGGGATGAATACGTCATCAACGGCGTCAAGCAGTTCATCACCAGCGGCAAGAATGGCGATGTGGCCATCGTGATTGCCGTCACCGACAAGGGCGCCGGCAAGAAGGGTATGAGCGCCTTCCTGGTGCCGACCAACGCGCCGGGCTATGTGGTGGCACGTCTGGAAGACAAGCTCGGCCAGCATTCCAGCGACACCGCGCAAATCAATTTCGATAACTGCCGCGTGCCCGTAGAGAACCTGATTGGCAAAGAGGGCGAAGGCTACGGCATCGCCCTGGGTGGTCTGGAAGGCGGGCGCATCGGCATTGCGGCGCAAAGCGTGGGCATGGCCCGCAGCGCGCTGGATGTGGCGATTGCCTACTCCAAAGACCGCCAGAGTTTTGGCCAACCCATCTTCAACCACCAGGCTGTGGGCTTTCGCCTGGCCGAATGCGCCACGCAGATCGAAGCGGCGCGCCAGCTCATCTGGCATGCGGCATCGTTGCGCGATGCCGGCCGCCCCTGCCTGAAAGAAGCGGCCATGGCCAAGCTGTTCGCCAGCGAGATGGCCGAGAAGGTGTGTAGCGCCGCCATCCAGACGCTGGGCGGCTACGGCTATGTGAGCGACTTCCCGGTGGAGCGCATCTACCGCGATGTGCGCGTGTGCCAGATTTACGAAGGCACGTCCGACGTGCAGAAAATCATCATCCAGCGCGCGCTGGGCTGAACTGCAGTATGGCAACGACGCCCGTGGTCCTGCCTGCCGGTGTTTCCGTATTCGAGCGCGGCTGGTTGTCGAGCAACAGCATCCTGATCCAGGGTGCGCAGGGCAATGCCCTGATTGACAGCGGCTACTGCACCCACGCGGACCAGACGCTGGCGCTGGTGCAATCCGCCCTGCAGGGGAAGCCCCTGCACCTGCTGCTCAACACCCATTTGCACAGTGATCACTGTGGTGGCAATGCGGCACTGCAGGCGGCTTACCCCGCACTGCGCACCTCCATTCCACCGGGGCTGGCGGACCAGGTTCGGCGCTGGGACCCGCAGGCCTTGACGTATGAGCCCACAGGGCAGAACTGCCCGCGGTTTACCTTCGATGCACTGCTGTTGCCGGGTACCGAGATGCCGTTGGGCGATAGCACCTGGCAGGTCCATGCTGCGCCGGGCCACGACACGCATTCGGTCATCCTGTTCGAGCCAGTCAGCCGCACGCTGGTGTCGGCCGATGCGCTCTGGGAGCGTGGCTTTGGCGTGGTGTTTCCGGAACTGGATGGCGACGATGCCTTTGCTGAAGTGGCCGACACGCTGGACGTGATTGAGGCCTTGCGGCCTGCGCTGGTCATCCCCGGGCACGGTTCGCCCTTTACGGCAGTGGATGCTGCGATTGCAGTGGCGCGCCAGCGGCTCCATGGCTTTGTGGCCAACCCGACCAAACACCTGCAATACGCTGCCAAGGTGTTACTCAAGTTCAAGCTGCTGGAATTGCAGCACGTGGAGCAGGCTGGGCTGCTGCAATGGGTGCAGGCCACGCCCTATTTCAAAGCCATGTTTGACCAGCTGTATGCCGACCTCTCTCTGGAAGAAGGGGTGAGCCGGTTGGTACAGGATCTGGTGCGTTCCGGTGCGGCAACCGTCGAGGGC
>CAUJJV010000023.1 GCA_963205375.1 Pseudomonadota bacterium | reverse complement strand
CAGCACCAGCGCCTGCTTCTCGTAGACGCCAGCCTGACCTACCGACTTGCCTTTCCAGCCACACGAGTCAATCAGCCAGCCAGCCGCCAGTTTGATGGAGCCGTCGTCCATGCGGTAGTGCACCACCTTGGGGTCGCGGGCAATGATGTCGGCACACTGCTCGGGTGTCACCGTGGGATTTTTGAAAAAACTGCCGGCATTGCCGATCACATCCGGATCGGGCAATTTGGCGCGGCGGATGGTGCAGACCCAGTCAAATAGCTGCCGCGCTGTGGGATGGGCGCAGGCCTGCTCGGCCATTTTCTTTTCGATATCGGCATAGCCCAGCACCGGCTTCCAGACTTTGGGCAAGGCAAACCGCACCCGCACAATCACCGCACGGTCTTTCAAGCCCATGGACGTGGGGCCTCCATGCTTGAACACCGAATCGCGGTAGCCAAAGGCACATTGCGCGGCATTGAGGGTAAAGGCCTGACCGGTCTGCAGATCCACGGCATCCAGCGACTCGAAACGGTCTTGCAGCTCCACGCCATACGCACCGATGTTCTGCACGGGCGAGGCCCCGACCGTGCCCGGAATCATGGCCATGTTTTCCAGGCCCGGGTAGCCCTGGTCCAGCGTCCAGGCCACAAAGTCATGCCAGTTCTCGCCGGCGCCAGCTTCCAGAATCCAGGCTTTGGCAGTTTCCTGCACCAGCCGCATGCCCTTGACCTCGACTTTGACCACCACAGGTTTGACATCGCCGGTCAGCACGATGTTGCTGCCACCACCCAGCACGAATTTGGGCGCCGGCCCGATTTCGGGGTCGGCCAGCACGGCTGCAATATCCGATGGATCCTTGATCCGTACCAAAGTATGTGCTTTGGCAACGATGCGGAAGGTATTGAGGGCTTGAAGCGGGACGTTTTTCTCGACTAACATGGCAGGATTGTCTCACTGCCTATTTGAATACCCGTATGCCTTCATTTGATACCGTCTGCGAAGCCAACCTGGTCAAGGTGAAAAACGGGGTGGAAAACACCACCAAGGAAATCACCACCCGTTTTGACTTCAAGGGAACATCCGCCAAGATTGAAATCAAGGACAAGGAAATCACCCTGATCGGTGATGCCGAGTTCCAGCTCGACCAGATTGAAGACGTGCTGCGCAACAAGCTGACCAAACAGGAAGTCGATGTGCGCTTTCTGGACAAGGGCGACGTGCAGAAAATGGGTGGCGACAAGGTTAAGGTCGTGATCAAGGTGCGCAATGGCATCGAGGCCGAACTGTCCAAGAAAATCCAGCGCCTGCTCAAGGACAGCAAACTCAAGGTGCAGGCGTCCATCCAGGAAGAAAAAGTACGCGTCACCGGCGCCAAGCGCGACGACCTGCAGGCCGCCATGGCCCTCATCCGCAAGGAAGTGACCGACATCCCCCTGAGTTTCGACAACTTCCGCGACTGATTGATGTCCAAACGCAGCCTGCTATCCCTTCTTGCCTTGCACTGCATATTCGGTGCGGCCATGGCGCAGACCGTGGGCTTGGCTGGCATGCTCGGGGGCAAGGCGCTGGTGATTGTGGACGGCAGCCCCCCCAAGTCCGTGGCACCTGGGGAAACATTCGCCGGAGTGAAGATCGTGTCCACCCAGGGAGATCAGGCGGTCGTGGAGATTGCCGGCAAGCGCCATACGCTGCGCGTGGGCGACGCCCCAGCCAGTGTGGGTGGCGGCGGTGGCGATGCCGGTGGCAACCGGGTGGTATTGCCTGCAGGCAGTGGCGGGCACTTCTTCACCCAGGGACAGATTAACGGACGGACGGTGCAACTGGTGGTCGACACCGGGGCATCGGTGGTATCGCTCAGCACAGCCGATGCCCAGCGCATCGGACTGAATTACAAAAACGGGCAGCCGGCCCAACTGAGCACAGCCAATGGCGTGATTCCCGCCTGGCGGGTCAAGCTCGGATCCGTCCGGGTGGGCGATGTCGTGGTGTATGACGTGGACGCCGTGGTGTCCTCAGGCGCCATGCCGTATGTACTGCTGGGCAACAGTTTCCTGTCCCGCTTCCAGATGACCCGCACCAATGACCAGATGGTGCTGGACAAGCGATTCTGAATTTGCCATGACCACCCTGCGCGTTCGGGACGAAAACGAGTACGAAGACCTGCTGGCCGAGTGGTCCGATCTGGAGTCGGGTCTGGGCATGATTCTGGGTAACCCCGAAAGTGTCCAGCAATTTGCCCACCGCGTGCTGCAATACGACCGCTGGATGCAAGGCCTGCTGCAGCGCGACCCGGACGTCGGCCTGTACCTGCTGTTCCAGTTGGCCGGCAATTCGCCGGTGGGTTACAGCGCATCGCACGCACTGGTCTGTGCCGTGTTGTGCCACCTGATTGCCTCCGAACTGCTGCTTCCACCGCGCGAGCGTGACAGCCTGGTGCGGGCCGCACTGACCATGAACATCGCCATGACCCGCGTCCAGGACGAACTGGCAACCCAGGTGGAAAAACCCTCTCCACCACAGCATGAGGTGATCCGCACCCATCCCGTCAAGGGCGCGATGATGCTGGGCACGCTGGGAGTGCAGGACGAAAACTGGCTGGACGTGGTCTCCAGGCACCATGACGACTCGGAGCCTGGCGTGGACCTCCGCGCCATGTCCGCAGGACGGCGCCTGACACACATCCTGCATGTGGTGGACCGCTACGCCGCCATGATCAGTCCCCGGGTATCGCGTGCGGGCCGCAGCGCCACCGATTCGGCACGCACCATCCTGTCGAACCGGACCGACCCTGTCGGCCAGGCGCTGGTGCGCTCGGTTGGCTTATGTCCACCAGGCACCTATGTGCGACTCGACAACGATGAGTTGGGCGTGGTCCTGCGGCGCAGCAGCAAAGCCAACCAGCCCTACGTCGCCATCGTCGGCACGGCGTCAGGCGAAGTGTTTGCGGCGCCCCGGTTGCATGGAACCGCCCAGGGTTACCCGCGCATCAAGGCCGCACTGTCCACCACGGCGGTGCGCGAGCCGCTCAACCATTACGTGATACTGCGGCTCAACGCGCACCCGGCACAGGGCTGAGCGTCAGGTCTTTTTCTTGCCCAGGCGCGATTCCGTGCCCTTGATCAGGCGGGAAATATTTTCCGCATGCCGGTAGATCAGCAAAGCCGACATCACCACCACACTCACGAGGACGCGCGCATCCATGTACCACGCGGTGCCGTCACCCAGCAGGTAGTACACCGGGGCGCAGATGGCCGCCAGCAGCGAAGCCAGCGACGAATAGCGGGAGAAGAACGCCACCAGCAGCCAGGTTGCCATGACGGCCAGCCCCAGCCAGCCGCTGAGTCCCACCAGCACGCCCAGCGCCGTGGCCACGCCCTTGCCGCCCACAAAGCGGAAGAACACCGGGTACAGATGCCCCAGGAAAGCCGCCAGTCCGACCAGCGCCAGCGTGCCATCTTCCAGGCCATACGGCTTGCCATACCACTTGACCAGCACCACCGGCACCCAGCCTTTGACGGCGTCGAGCAGCAGCGTGACGACGGCAGCGGCCTTGGAACCGGAACGCAGCACATTGGTGGCGCCCGGATTCTTGCTGCCATAGGTGCGCGGGTCGTTGAGGCCCATCACACTGCTGACGATCACCGCAAAAGAAAGGGACCCCATCAGGTACGCCGCCACAGTGGCCAGCGCGGGGTAGAAAGCTTGCAATTCCAAACCAGACTCCTTCAATCCAACAGCGCACACTGTACCGCTTTTGCACCCAGCAGCTGCACGCACACGGCGGGTTCAATCTCCACCAGATAACCCCGGCGCCCGCCATTGATCAGGATCTT
>CAUJJV010000022.1 GCA_963205375.1 Pseudomonadota bacterium | reverse complement strand
GGCGGCGAGGTCATGACGCTGGCCAAGGCCATCCAGACCAGCGTGTACGAACGCTTTGGCATCCTGCTGGAGCCCGAGCCTGTAGTGGTTTAAAACGGAGCCTTTTGCAAAATGAAACTGGTAGTACCCGAAAACAAGACGCTCATGCACACCATGACCACAGCCATCCGCTGGGGTGATATGGACGCCATGGGGCACGTGAACAACACGGTGTACCTGCGCTACATGGAGTCGGCCCGCATTCAGCTGATGAGCGAAGGCGGGTTTGATACCAACCCGCAGGGCGAAGGCTTCGTGATTGCCAACATCTTCTGCAACTTCATCCGGCAGCTGGAGTATCCCGGTGATGTGGTGGTCAGGAGCTATGTGGGCGCCACAGGTCGTTCTTCGTTCGATCTGTACCACGAGCTGCTGCGCACCGATGATGGCGATACCGTATATGCCAATGGTGGCGCCACCATGGTGTGGGTGGACTTTCCCAAGCAGCAGTCGCTGCCCATGCCCGAGCGGCTGCGCCAATGGCTGTACCAGGCCGGCGGCGTACCGCACACTGCCTGACGGATACGGGCCAACCGGTGGGTGCATTTCTCTGGATGTCGGGCGCCCTGGTGTCCTTCTGCCTGATGGCAGTGGGCGCCCGCGAACTGGCCGGCGGCATCAGCACCTTCCAGATCCTGCTGATCCGCAGCCTGATCGGGCTGGCTGTGGTGACTGTGTTGCTGGTCCGGTCCAGACGTTTTGCGCTCTTTCAAACCCACCGCCTAAAGCTCCATCTGGGGCGCAACGTGTTCCACTTCTTCGGGCAGTACGGCTGGTTCCTGGGTATCGGCTTGTTGCCACTGGCGCAGGTGTTTGCGCTGGAGTTCACCACGCCGCTGTGGACGCTGGTGGTGGCCTCGCTGTTCCTGCGGGAGTCCTTCACCACCCGCAAGGTCGTGGCCATTGCATTGGGGTTTGCGGGCGTGTACCTCATCCTGAACCCGGGGCGCGACATCGTCAGCCCCGCCGCGCTGTACGTGATCGGGGCCGCCGTGTGTTACGCCGTGGCGCACGTGTCCACCAAGGCGCTGTCGACGACCGACGATGCACTCACCATCCTGTTCTACATGTGCGCGGTTCAGCTCCCGCTGGGGCTGCTTTTCAGCTGGGGCCACTGGGTGGTGCCTGCTGCCATGCAGTGGGTCTGGCTGGTCCTGATTGGCGTGACCGCGCTGACGGCCCACTTCTGCATCACCCACGCCATGAAGCTGGCCGATGCCAGTGTGGTGGTGACACTGGACTTTCTGCGCTTGCCCCTGATTGCCGGCGTGGGCGTGGCCTTTTACAACGAGGCGTTCCAGCCCATGCTGCTCATCGGAGCGCTGCTGATGCTGGCGGGTAACCTGCTCAACGTCTACCGGCCCAAGTCCGTTGCGCTGGACTGACCCCGCGGTTGCGGTAGAGTTGCAACCGCAACCACGGAGACCGCCATGCACCCTGAAGCCATGAAACACAAAGCCAGCCTCTGGGATGGCGACTACGGCACTTCCCGCCACATCACCGATGTGCATTGGGAGGGCGACATTACCCAGGAGGAACTGATCTCCGTGGCCGACCAGATATCGTCCGACTGGCAGACCATTGATCTGGAGCTGGACCCGGCGCACCCTTGCCACGGCAACACCTACCGTTTGCAGAAGTCCTGGCCCAACCTGCTGGACGAGGCCTATGCGCTGCGCACGCTGGAAGCCGAAGACGAGCTCGAAGGCACCTTTGTCTGGGTGCACTGCTGCAAACGCGTGTACGACGATGCGGGTGAACTCGAAGACGAGGGTGGTCGCACTTACCACCAGGTCTTTAACACCGTCATGTTCTGTCTGGAGTTCGTCACGTTTGACGACATTGCGGCGCAATGCGATGACTACTTTGGCCCGGACGGCTGGGACGAATACGACCTGTACCTCGACGACGACCTGCCCGAGCCGATCGCCTATTGCCAGTAGGCTGTGCGCGGATTCCCGTGACCCGCTACAGTGAGCGCATGAAAAAAATCTTTGTTCTGGGCGGTACCGGGTTTGTGGGCGGTCACGTGTGTGAAAAACTGGTGCGCGCCGGCTGGCATGTCACCGTGCCGACCCGGCGAATGGTCAATGCCAAGCCTGTGCAGCATCTGCCCGGGTTGACGGTGCTGCAACTGGATGTGCATAACGAGGCCGCGCTTGCGCGGGCGATGGCCGGGCACGATGCGGTGGTGAACCTGGTGGCCATCCTGCATGGGGATGCAGCCGCGTTTGACAAGACCCATGTCATCCTTCCCCAGAAGGTGCAGAGGGCATGCCGCACGGCAGCCGTGCAGCACCTGGTGCATATCAGCGCGCTGGGCGCGAATGACGAGCGCCCCGGATCGGCCCCCTCGGAATACCTACGCAGCAAAGGCCGGGGCGAAGCCGTTCTGTTGCATCCTGCCGAGCCGCATGGTGCGCTGAACATCACCATCCTGCGCCCCAGTGTCATTTTTGGCGCAGACGACAAGTTTCTCAACCTGTTCGCCAAACTGCAGGCCGTGTTTCCGTTCATGCCATTGGCCGGCGCTGCCGCGCGGTTTCAGCCGGTCTGGGTAGAAGACGTGGCCGAGGCCGTGGTGCGCAGCCTGCAGATGCCCCGTTCCGCAGCTTCTCCGCTGATTCTGGAGGCCTGCGGTCCGGAGATTTACACCCTCCAGCAGCTGGTGCAGTTGGCCGCGCGCCTGGGTGGTGTCAATGACGGGCGGGGCCGCCCGGTGATTGCGCTCCCGGACTGGCTGGGGCGCCTGCAGGCCCGCATGATGGAGCTGGCACCCGGCGCGCCGCTGATGAGCCGGGACAATCTGGACTCGATGAAGGTGGACAACGTGGCCACAGGCACGTTGCCCGGTTTGCGCGCACTGGGCATCCAGCCCGCGCTGCTGCAGCCCATTGCAGCGGATTACCTCAGCCGTGGCGGGAAGTCCCATGGCTTGCTGGGCGTCCGCAGCCGCAATCGCACGTGACCTGGCTGGCATACGCGATCCAGAAGTTGCCGTCGCCAAAGCAAAACAGCCACCGGAACGCGGTGGCTGTTTTGTTTTCGCTGCCGTCAGGCAGCGGCGCAGTGATTACTGCTTGGCAGGCATTTCAGCCTTGGCAGGTGCTGCTGCCTTCATGTCGGCAGGCTTGACTTCAGCAGGCTTTGCATCCGCAGGCTTGGCCTTGGCAGCGTCGAGCTTGGCTTTGGCTTCAGCGCGCTTGGCTTTGGCGGCTTCGTGCTTGGCCTTGCGAGCTTCTTCTTTCTGCTTGCGAACTTCTTCGCGTTTTTGCTTTGCTACATCTGCGGGCTTTGCTACATCTGCGGGCTTTGCAGCATCAGCAGGCTTGGCTGCCGTTGCAGCAACCGCTGGGGTAGCAGGTGTAGCGGGTGTCGCAGGAGTCGCCGGCGCCTGGGCAAAAGCACCAAAGGTGGAAATAACCAGAGCAGTAGCGATAAGCGATTTTTTGAGCATTTCAGTATTTCAGGTCATGGCGATGTTGCCATGTACCTATAACTCGCGCTGATGTCCCTGCGTTTACGCAGGCCGTGTAAACGAATGTAAAGTGCCGTGCTGTACGCACCACCCCACCGAAGGAGCTTTTTCATGGCTATCGTTTTTCTCACTGGCGCCAGCGGCTTTCTGGGTGGGCATGTGCTGCGCGAACTCGTGGCACGCGGCCACACCGTAAAAGCCCTGTCACGCCGCCCGGAGACCGATGCCCCCATCACCGCTGCCGGTGGCGAGCCCGTGCGCGCCGCGCTGGATAACGTGGCCAGCCTCACGGCCGCCCTGCAGGGCTGCGACGCAGTCTTTCACGTTGCGGCGGACACCAGCATCTGGAAGCCCCAGGCCGCCCAGCAAACCGCCACCAATGTGCAGGGCACCGCCAACATGTTGGCGGCTGCCAGGGCAGCAGGCGTCAAGGCGTTTGTGCACACCTCGTCCACCTCGGCCTACTCGCAGCTTGTCACCGGTGTGCTCACCGAAGAGGTGCCCCAGCGCGGCGGCGAGAGCTGGATCAACTACGAAGTGACCAAGTTCGAGAGCGAAAAACTCGTGAAGGCCTCCGGCCTGCCGTGGATCGTGTTCAACCCCTCGCACATCCTCGGTCCTGGCGACCGCCACAACTGGGCGCGCTTGATCATGATGGTGGACCAGGAAAAGCTGCCCGGCATTCCGCCCGGCGTGGGCGCATTTGCCGATGTGCGCGAAATCGCCAAAGCCCAGGTGCGCGCCTGGGAGCTGCAGCGCTTTGGCCAGTGCTATCTGGTGGGCGGCACCAAGGCCACGTTTGTGGAGTTTGTGCAGCGCATCGGCAAGGCACTGAACCGCCGCACGCCCAAGGGCGCCATCCCCGAGTGGGTGCTCATGCTGGTGGGGCGCAGCAAAGACCTGCTGTCCCGCATCACCGGCAAAGAGCCCGACATCACCCCCGAAGGCGCACGCCTGACGTCCTACACCCTGCTGGTGGACTCCAGCAAAGCTGAACGCGAGCTGGGCTACGTGCAGACCCCGCTGGATGCGCTGCTGGCCGATACGCTGGCGTGGATGAAGGGGGAGGGGATGGTGGGGTAGAGGCCATTTCTGCGGATGAAAGCATCTGGTTGACCCAGAAGATGATGGGCGCGCGCTATGAAAGGTGTTTGGTGACAGCGAGTTGGAGGAAGCCGCATTTATCCGGAAATTCCGGACAGTTGCATCCAGTGGCAAGACTTAAGGCAACGCTGAATAAGTAGCCGCTGGCGAATGTAAGCGGCACGAAGATCGGTGATGCGTGGATTTCGAGCCTGAACCCTTGCCCCATCGGGCAGTTTGACGGGTCTTGCGACCCACATCCGCCCCTTACGGGCGCA
>CAUJJV010000021.1 GCA_963205375.1 Pseudomonadota bacterium | reverse complement strand
AGCGAGAACAGCGGCCCCGGCATTGGCTACATGATCACCACGATCGTGCTCGACATCGTGCTGGGTTTTGCTGCGGCCATCGTCGTGGCCTGGTTCTCACGCCACCGCGAATTCCGTGCCGATGCAGGCGCTGCCCAACTGATGGGCCGCAAGCAACCCATGATCAACGCCCTGGCCCGCCTGGGTGGCATGACACCGGGCGAGCTGCCCAAGAGCGTGGCGGCCATGGGCATTGCCGGCGGCATTGGCCAGCTGTTCTCAACCCACCCGCCCATCGAAGAGCGCATCGCTGCGCTGCAGAACGCCCAGTAAAGCGGACTGGGGTGGGGCTGTCTAAAGCCCCAGATCCTGGTAGAGCTGGTCCATGCGGGCCTGCACCTCGGCCTGCATGGTGATGGTGCGGCCCCACTCCCTTTGTGTTTCCCCAGGCCATTTGTTGGTGGCATCCAGCCCCATCTTGCTGCCCAGGCCACTGACTGGCGAGGCAAAGTCCAGGTAATCGATCGGCGTGTTCTCGACCATCATGGTGTCGCGTACGGGGTCGACGCGGGTGGTCAGCGCCCAGATGACTTCCTTCCAGTCGCGCACATCCACATCGTCGTCCACCACCACAATGAACTTGGTGTACATGAACTGGCGCAGGTGGCTCCACACCCCCATCATCACGCGCCGCGCATGGCCAGGGTAGGCCTTCTTGATCTGCACCAGCGCCATGCGGTAACTGCAGCCTTCGGGCGGCAAATAGAAATCGGTGATCTCGGGAAACTGCCGTTGCAGTAACGGAATGAACAGCTCGTTGAGAGCCATGCCCAGCACCGCAGGCTCATCGGGCGGCTTGCCGGTGTAGGTGGAGTGGTAGATCGGATCACGCCGCAGGCTGATGCGGTCCACCGTGAACACCGGAAACTCGGCCTGCTCGTTGTAATAGCCGGTGTGGTCCCCATACGGCCCTTCCAGGGCGTGCTGGTAGCCGCTGGCGTGGTTGGCATCCGGGTAGATGTGGCCCTCCAGCACGATTTCGGCACTGGCTGGTACCTGCAGGCTGCTGCCCAGTGCCCGAACCACTTCGGTCCGTGCGCCGCGCAACAGCCCGGCAAACTGGTATTCCGACAGACTGTCGGGCACCGGGGTGACGGCCCCCAGAATGGTGGCCGGGTCCGCCCCCAGCGCGACGGCAACCGGGTAGGGCTGGCCAGGATGCAGTTGGCCGTGGTCCCGAAAATCGAGCGCGCCCCCGCGGTGGGCCAGCCAGCGCATGATGAGCTGGTTGCGCGACAGCACCTGCTGGCGGTAAATGCCCAGGTTCTGCCGTGCTTTGTGCGGACCACGGGTGATGACCAGGCCCCAGGTGATGAGCGGCGCCACATCGCCCGGCCAGCAGTGCTGGATGGGCAGGCGGGCCAGGTCCACATCCGACCCTTCCCACACCACCTCCTGGCAGGGTGCCGAACTGCGTTCCTTGGGTGCCATGTTCCAAAGGGTCTTCAAGAGGCTGCGCATACCGACCATGTCCTTGAAGCCCTTGGGCGCCTCTGGTTCCTTGAGGGATGCCAGCAGCTCACCAAACGGGCGCAGGCCGCTGATGCTGTTGACGCCCATGGCGCGCGCTACACGCTCCGGAGTGCCAAACAGGTTGCCCAGTACCGGCATGGTGTGGCCGGTCGGATGTTCAAACAGGATGGCGGGGCCAGCAGCGCGCAACACGCGGTCGCACAGGGCCGTCATCTCCAGATGGGGGGACACCGGCTGGGTGACGCGGCGCAATTCGCCAGCCTGCTCCAGCTGGGCCATGAAGTCGCGCAGGTCGTGGTAAGCCATCTTTTTGAACTAGGTTGTGCTTGGGCTCTGCCCTTGCCAGCGCGGTGCCAGAGTGTGGGGCAAATCGAGCAGATCCAGCACGCGGGCCACGCTGTGGTCGACGATGTCGCTGACCGATTTCGGGTGCAGATAAAACGCCGGCAGCGGGGGGCAGACGATGGCGCCCATTTCGGTCACGCTCACCATATTGCGCAGATGCACCAGGTGCAGGGGCGACTCGCGCACCATCAACACCAGCCGCCGCCGCTCCTTGAGCATCACATCGGCCGCGCGGGTAATCAGGTTGTCGGACAGCCCGTGGGCCACGGCCGCCAGGGTGCGCATGGAACACGGTGCAACCACCATGCCACTGCACTGGAATGATCCACTGGCAATGGCCGCGCCCATATCGCGCACATCGTGGACCTGGTGGGCGAGGGCTTCAATGGCCGCACGCTGCAGGCCATGCTCTTCCTGCACATTGCGCCAGCCCGCGTCGGACACCACCAGATGGGATTCCACGCCTGGCATCTCCCGCAGCGCCTGCAGCAAGCGCACCCCGTAAATGGAACCACTGGCACCAGAGATGCCGACAATGATGCGTCTGGTCGGTGCACTCATGCGCAGATCATTTCTGCTTGCAAGTCCGCTTCGATGCGCGCCAGCACTTGCGCCGCCTGGTCTGCGTCAAAGTCTTCGTGTTTGCGTTTCTTCACCCCGTATTGCTGCAACTGGTAATGCTGGTCACAGGCAATGCCATGGCGGGCCAGGCTGCTTTG
>CAUJJV010000020.1 GCA_963205375.1 Pseudomonadota bacterium | reverse complement strand
GACGGCACGACCCGCCGTTGCGGTCTTCAGGGTGTTCCACAGCATGATCAGCATGCCGCTCAAATAAAGCAAACCACCGGTCAACCGCAGCACATAGAAGGGGAAGGTTGCCTTGACGGACTCCACAAAGGTATAGGTCAGGGTGCCGTCGGCGTTGACAGCACGCCACATCAGGCCCTGCATCACGCCGGCAATCCACATGGCTGCGATGTAGATCACGATACCAATAGTGGCGGTCCAGAAATGCACCTCAATGGCCTTGACGCTATACATCTGTTTCTGACCGAACAGGCGCGGAATCAGGTAGTACATCGAACCCATGGTGACCAAACCGACCCAGCCCAAAGCACCGGAGTGCACGTGGCCTACAGTCCAGTCGGTGTAATGGCTCAAGGCGTTGACTGTCTTGATGGACATCATCGGGCCTTCGAAAGTGGACATGCCGTAGAAGGACAGTGACACGATCAGGAAGCGCAGGATGGGATCGTCACGCAGCTTGTGCCATGCGCCAGACAGCGTCATGATGCCGTTGATCATGCCGCCCCAGCTGGGAGCCAGAAGAATCAGGGAAAACACCATACCAACGGACTGGGTCCAGTCAGGCAACGCGGTGTAGTGCAGGTGGTGAGGACCTGCCCACATGTAAGTGAAGATCAGCGCCCAGAAATGGACGATGGACAGGCGGTAGCTGTACACCGGGCGACCAGCCTGCTTGGGGATGAAGTAGTACATCATGCCCAGGAAGCCAGCGGTCAGGAAGAAGCCCACCGCATTGTGACCGTACCACCACTGAACCATGGCGTCCTGCACACCGGCGTACGCCGAGTAAGACTTCATTGCGTCAGCGGGAATGGCAGCGCTGTTGACCAGGTGCAGAAGAGCCACAGCAAGAATGAAGGCACCAAAGAACCAGTTGGCCACATAAATGTGCTTGACCTTGCGGGTACCCACTGTTCCAAAGAAAACGATGGCGTAAGACACCCAGACCAGCGTGATCAGGATATCGATGGGCCACTCGAGTTCGGCGTACTCTTTACCCTGGGTGTAACCCAATGGCAAAGACACCACAGCAGCCAAAATGACCAACTGCCAACCCCAAAAAACGAACGACGCCAGTTTGTCGCTGAACAGGCGTACGTGGCAGGTTCGCTGTACGACATAAAACGATGTTGCGAACAGCCCGCAACCGCCAAACGCAAAAATCACCGCGTTGGTATGCAGCGGTCGCAGTCGACCGTAACTAAGCCATGGAATGCCCAGATTCAATTCGGGCCAAGCGAGTTGGGCGGCGATGATCACGCCGACCAGCATGCCTACAACCCCCCAGACCACCGTCATGATGGTGAACTGACGCACAACAGTATCGTTGTACGTCACTGCTTGCTGATTTGGAAATGCCATATTTACCTCTTCTTAGATTACTCTGGGCCAAGTGTCTCTGAGCAGCGACTCCTGAAGGTTGATGAATATCAACTGCCACCTAAAAACCTTAATTTACTTCAGGAATCTTTCAATATCCTTGCCCCCTCGGCCTCGATATCTTCAAACTGCCCCCGATCTATGGCCCACCACAAGCCGCCGAGAATGAAAAAAACGAGTGCAACGGAAAGCGGAATCAACAAATACAGGATGTCCATCAGGCCTCCTTGCGCGTGAGCGCATCAAATTGGGAACCACCGCGCGCAAGGCGAAGTGCATTGAGAACAACTATTAATGAACTAGTAGCCATACCCAAACCCGCAAGCCAGGCTGGCAACCACCCCACGACAGCAAGCGGTACACATGCCGCGTTATACATAAGTGCCCACCACAGATTTTGGCGCACTATCGCCATGGTCTTGCGTGCGAGAAACACCGCCTGAACCACGCTTTCGAGCCGTTCACCCATCACGACGAAGTCAGATTGTGCCTGCGCCAGCGGAACTGCCTGGCCAAATGCAAATGACACATGGGCTCCAGCCAGAATGGGGCCATCGTTCAGCCCATCCCCGACCATCGCAACCGTGCGGCCAGCCGACTGTAGCGCCCGCAATGCTTCCAGCTTGCTTGCAGGAGAGCAACCGCCCTGGGCGTTGACAATGCCCACTTGCTGTGCAATGCGTGCAACCGATTCCGCACCATCACCCGACAGCAGGTGGACCGATACCCCCGCCTGCTCCAGTGAGGCAACGGCCTTTTGTGCTTCGGGGCGCAGCTCCTCGGTAAAGGAGAATGTGGCGAGCCACCCCTGCGCATCACTGAGAAATACACGCAAACTGTCGTCGGCATCCACCTGCACGCCACAAAATGCTGCCGACCCCAGCTTGACAGCAATATCCTTGCCCTGCATAGGGTCCGTCAAACCGCGCACCACGCCACTCACGCCCTGCCCTGCAAGCTCAGAAACGGCACCGCACTCCCAGGCGTCGCTGGCATCCGAACCAGACTTTTGTGCGAATGCCTGCACCAGTGCCCGGGATACAGGGTGCAGGGAATGCGCGGCAATCGCCGCTGCCATGGCCAAAGCCTGCGGCTGCGAGGCACCGCTACGGACACGAACCGACTCCGGGACCATGGCGTCTTTCGTCAGGGTCCCGGTCTTGTCAAACACCAGCGTATCCACATCCGCCAGCGCTTCCAGTGCCTGCAGGTTGCGCACCATCACGCCTGCGCGCGCCAGCGACCCGGCAGCGGCCAGCATGGCGGCTGGCGTTGCCAGCGACAGCGCGCAAGGACAGGTGACCACCAGCACGGCGACGGCCACCATCAGGGCATGGCCGGGATCCCGGCCCCACCACCAGGCGCAAGCCAGCGCTGCAGCCACCAAAACACCGATCAGGAAGGGCTTGGCCAGGCGGTCGGCTATCTGGGCGCCGCGCGGCTTGGTCGCCGAAGCACTCTCCATCAAGGCCACAATCTGCGCAAACCGGGTGTCAGCCCCCACCCGCTCCACACGCACCAGCACCGTGGAACTGAGGTTGTGGCTTCCTGCGACCACCTGTGAGCCCACCGTGCGCAACAACGGACGCGACTCCCCGGTGAGCAGCGCTTCGTCCACCAGCGTTTCGCCCTGCTCCACCACGCCATCGGCCGCAAAAGCCTCGCCCGGCTGCATGCGCACAACGTCGCCCACCATCAGGCGGCGCACGGCCACCCGTTCAAACTCGCCCTGCGCAGTACGACGCTCCACGCTGTCGGGTAGCCGGTTCATCAGCGCTTCGAGCGCCCCAGCAGTCCGGTCTCTGAGGCGCAGCTCCAGCCAACGCCCGGTCAACAGGAAAAACACGAACATGGTCAGCGAATCAAAGTAGACCTCTTTACCGAAGATCCCTGCGGGCTCAAACGTACCCACCGTACTCATGACAAAGGTAATGCCAATGCCCAGGGCTACAGGCAAATCCATGCTGATCTGCCCCTGGCGGATGTCCCGCAACGCATTGCGGAAGAAAGGACCACAGGAAAACAGCATGACGGGCAGCGTCAGCACCCAGGATGCCCAGCGCAAAAGGGCCTCCATCTCCTGGCTCAGATCGCCGGGGTGGGCGATGTAGGCCGGGTAGGCATACATCATCACCTGCATCATGCAAAGACCCGCCACCAGCCAGCGCCAGAGCGCCTTGCGTGTTTCCACACGGCGGCGTTCACTGGCAAAAACATCGTTGGCAGGCACTGCGCGGTAACCCGACTTCTGTACTGCCGCCATCCAGCCGGACGGATGTACCGTACCAGCGGCCCAGACCACTTTCGCCCGATGGCTTGCTGCACTGACCTGCACATCCAGTACGCCGGGAACCCGGCCAATGGCGTCTTCCACCGTCAGCGAGCACGCAGCGCAATGCATCCCCTCGATCACCACGCTGGATTCCCAGCAATCCGGGCCATGCGCGGAAGGACGGCTGAAAGCCCCCCACTCCGCAGGATCATCCAGCAGGCGCAGCGACTCTACGCTGTGGGGAGTAACCACGAGACGCGCTTCGCCCGACGCACTTCCCTGGGCCACCATGTCCTCGGCTGGCGCGACAATGGGTGTGGAAAGGCTGGCTAAAGACATGGAATGCAAGTGTGCCTGTTGAAAGACCAATGATGCTTGATTCAAATCAAGACCGCTTGACATGCATAGAGTAACCTTACTGCCTTCAACCACTAGGAGTCTCGCCATGTACAAACGCATTCTGGTCGCTACCGATGGATCCAAGCTCTCCAAGAAGGCCGTTTCGAGCGCGATCGATCTGGCCGCTGTCTGCGGTGCGGAACTCGTCGCCTTGAAGGTGGTGCCCCGCTACCCCCAAAGTTACTTTGAAGGTGGAATTGCGTTGCAGCCCAGTGAAGTAGCCGAAGTCGAAAAACGCTGGGCCGACGAAGGACAGGCCGTCGTGGACGCTGTCAAAAAAGCTGCACTGGCCAAGGGCGTGACGACCAAAGCGGTGACCGTCAAGTCGGATGTGGTATCCGATGCACTGCTGGCCGCTGCCAAAAAGCACCAGTGCGACCTGATCGTGATGGCGTCGCATGGTCGCAAAGGGATCAAACGCCTGCTCCTGGGCAGTGAAACACAGCACGTCCTGACCCACGCTGCCATTCCGGTGTTGATTCTCAAGTAAATACCGCCCTAGCCCCCGTATACATTGCGTACATTGCTATAAAATATATAGCAGCTTTCCCCACGGGGGCAATAGGATGGTTCAGGCTTCTTCGCTGTAGCGTGCCCGAACCTCCTGCACATCACTCCAGGCATTCAGAAATGCCGTGACGCACGCAGGATCGAAGTGGCTGCCGGAGCCCGCCTTCAAAAAATCGACGGCAGCCTCCACGTCCCAGGCTTTTTTGTAGGGCCGCTCGGATGTCAGCGCATCAAACACATCGGCCACGGCCACAATGCGGCTGAAGATCGGAATATCCTCGCCCTTGAGTCCTTGCGGGTACCCGGAACCATCAAACTTTTCATGGTGGCCACGGGCGATCTCGGCGCCTGCCTGCAGAACCCGCGACGAGCTGCCCTGGAGCAACTCGTAACCGATCGTGGCATGGCGTTTCATGATTTCAAACTCCTCGGGCTCCAGGCGTCCGGGTTTGAGTAATATCTTGTCTGCGATGCCCACTTTGCCGATGTCGTGCATGGGCGCAGCTTCCAGCAACAGATACTGATCGCTCTCCGACAACCCCATTCCGCGCGCAATGATTTGCGAAAAATGGGCCATGCGCAGAATATGGGCACCGGTTTCTGGATCACGGAATTCGGCCGCTCTGGACAGGCGAATCACGGTTTCGCGCTCACGCTCCACCACTTCATGGGTCGCCTTGCGTACTTCTTCGGCCAGCCAGGCCGCCTGGTCCGCCAGCTTTTTCCGCGCATCGTTGAGTGTCAGCATGTTCTTGGCACGTGCCAGGAACTCGACCTTGTCCACCGGCTTGGTCAAAAAGTCGTTGGCCCCGATATCCAGTGCGCGGTAACGGATCTGCTTCTGGTCGTTGGCCGTGATCATCAACACCGGAATAGCCTCGCGACCGGGGATTTCCCGGAGCAAGCGGATGAACTCCAGGCCATCCATCTCCGGCATCATGTAATCCACGATGACGAGGTCCGGCACATATTGCTGCACCCACGCCAGTCCAGCACGGGAATCGGAAAAACTGTGGGATTCGCAATCCCCAAGTTTTTTGACAAGGGCTGCAAAAAGAATCAGATTGATTTCAGTGTCATCGACGATCAAAACCTGTTGAGCCACAGTCATTTACCCTTTACATCGAATGTGCATCTTAGCGTCTGTTGCGCTCATGCGGGGATGTCCGCAGCAATGGCCGCCAGCAGCAGTTCCACTTCCGCGCAAAGCGGGTCGATCAGAACGCTGACGCCCTGCGCATCCGACAGGCCGGCAAGTGACTCCACCTGACGGGCCAGTTCACTGGCGGGACGCGCACCAAACATGGAAAGCGTCCCCTTGAGCGAATGAGCCGTATGCAACACGGCCAGCATGTCACCCTTTCCGACCCCAGTGCGCAATTTCTGCTGGTCCTGCGGCCACTGGTCTACAAACGCCTGGGCAATGATTTCCCGAATTTCCTGGTCCATGGCAGCCAGTCCTGCGGCGTAATTGAATGCGGCCGGTGCTGCAGAAGGAGCCTCCTCCAGCGAAGCCGGCACACTGCTGTAACCTTCTGCGGAGTATTTCCTGAGTAGTTCCTGCAATTCCAGAGCCTTGATGGGCTTGGACAGGTAGTCATCCATGCCCGCATCGATGCAGCGCTGGCGGTCCGACTCCATGGCATTGGCCGTCATGGCAATGATGGGAACATGCTGGCCTGTTTCAGATGCCCGGATACGCCGCGTGGCCTCCAGTCCATCCATCACCGGCATCATCATGTCCATCAGAACGACGTCAAACCGCTGCCGTGCCATCGCGTCCAGGGCCAGTTGACCGTTGTCTGCCACTGTCACCCGGTGGCCCCACCGCTCTAGCAATACCACCGCCAGCTTCTGGTTGATCGCATGGTCTTCCACCAGCAGGACCTCCATGCCGGCATCGGCGTCGCGTATGGAGTGACGTGTCACCAGGACTTGCGCTTCCCGCGCCTCCAGATTCAGCACACGGGCCAGCACTTGCAGCAGTTCGTGGCGTGCAATGGGTTTGGACGCGTAGCCGGATATCCCGGCCTCGCGCGAGCGTTGCGCATCGCCTTTGAGACCAGCCGACGACAGCATCACCATCGGCACCCGGCCCCAACGGGGTATTTTCAGAATCTGCTGCGCCACCTCAAAGCCGTCCATGCCAGGCATCTGCGCATCGAGCACAACCAAATCGCAAGGTGCACCCGCCAACTCCCTGGCCGACAGCCACTGCAGGGCGCCAGCCCCTGAATCTACCGCGTGAACGTCTACGCCAGCGGCTTCCAGGCCACGCGCAAGCACCTGGAGGTTGACGGCGTTGTCGTCCACCAGCAGCATCGTGGTGCCAGCAAGATCAATGGGCTGTGGCTCCGCACTGGCGCCAGCGGCATCTCGCTGCAACCGCACCGTGAAGTGAAACACGCTACCCTTGCCCAACTCGCTCTCGACCCAGATGCGCCCGCCCATGGCTTCGACCAGCCGGGAGCAGATGGTCAAGCCCAGTCCGGTACCACCGTACTTGCGGGTGATGGAGCTGTCTTCCTGCGAGAACGCCTCAAAAATCGAACCCAGCTTGTCCGCCGCAATGCCAATGCCGGTATCGACGACGGCCAAGTGGAGCTGGCACTCGCTGCCGGAACTGCGCTCCTCGGAAACACGCAAAACCACTTCTCCGCTGGCGGTGAACTTCAATGCATTGCCAATCAGGTTGACCAGGACCTGCCGCAGGCGACCCGGATCCCCCACCAACGCCATGGGCACGTCCGGGTCCATGTCGCAGACCAGTTCCAGCCCTTTGTCGTTGGCACGCATGGCCAGCGTCTTGAGGGTTTCGTCCACCGTCCGCCCCAGATGGAACGGGATGTGCTCGATCTGCAGCTTGCCAGCCTCGATTTTGGAGAAATCCAGAATGTCATTGATCACCCGCAACAGGGCATCCGCAGACAACTTCACGATCGAAACATACTCGCTCTGCTCGGCATCCAGCTCGGTATCCATCAGCAGGTCCGTCATGCCGATGACGCCATTCATCGGGGTGCGGATTTCATGGCTCATATTGGCCAGAAAATCGGACTTGGCATGGCTGGCTGACTCGGCATCTTCCTTGGCTTTGTGCAGTTCGTCCTGAACCCGTTTGGATGCAGTGACGTCTGTGAAATACCCGTTCCAGACCCACTGCCCATTTGCCAGCCTGCGCGGATGGGCCTCACCGTGCACCCAGACCACCTCGCCAGATTTGGCATGCACCATGCGGATATCCAGCGTCTTGGCCATCGAATGTTCATTGGCCAACTGCAGCGAACCTATAAAACGCGCCTGGTCGTCTTGATGCACCTGCTTCCGCAATAGATCGGTGTTCTGGACAATATCCTCCGACCGCACACCGCACATTTTCTCGATGGCGTCGCTCATGAACGGAATCCGGAACTTTCCGTTGCCCCCCACGTAGTACTGAAAGACCGCCACAGGCACGTTCTGCGTGACTTCCCGCAGGCGGGCATCCGCTTCCTTGAGTTCGGTCACGTCCTGCCAGATGCCGGTGAACACGGTGGCGCCATCGGGCGCAAGATCAGGCTCCGGATTGACCTCGGTACGGATCCACCGCAGCAGGCCATTGGGCAGACGCGCCCGGTATTCTTCGCGCCACGCCGCACGGCGCTGGGCAGCATCCTGCACACCCTGGATGACCTTCCCTCGGTCTTCCTCAATGATCTGGTGAAAGGTGAGAAATCCATCGTCAATCAGGGCCCGGGCCTGCAATCCCAGGACGTCTTCTACCCGGTCGCTGACAAACGTGTATTTGAAATGTGTTGGCGATACATGCGCCTGGAAAACCACCCCCGGCACGGTATTGGTGATGCGCAGCAACCGGGCCTCGGCCGCCTTGATGGTGGACTCCATCTTCTTGCGCTCGGTGATGTCGGTTCGGATGGCAATAAACATCGATGGCTTGCCCGCCTCATCCCGCAAGGGAACAATCGTCGCGTTGACCCAATACAGGCCTCCGGCCTTGTTGCGATTACAAATCTCTCCATGCCAGACATGACCTGCGGTAATGGTCTGCCACATTCCGATGAAAAATGCCCGGTCGTGGAAACCCGAATTGATCAGACGGTGGTTCTTGCCCAGCAACTCTGCGCGCGAATACCCACTGATCTCGCACAGCTTGTCGTTGGCATAGATGATGTTTCCGTTGACATCGGTGGTACTGACAATCGCATGCTGGTCCAGCGCAAACTTCTGGTGCGCCAGGTCGGTCAGGGCCGACTGCAGGTCTCTCTGGCTTTCCTCTTTCTGACGCACCAGCGCGCTCATCAGCGTGGAGAGATTCTCCAGGTTGTCGTCGAGCAGGCCGGGTTGGTCCAGATCCACAAATTCCATCAGTCCCATCGCTGTGGCACGCAAGGATTCCATGGCCCGGGTGCGGCTCCCCAGTTCCGCGCGCAAACGCGAGTTGCTCTCCGTCAGCTCCACCGAACTCAGTTCCAGACTGCGGGTCTTGAGCTCCAGGTCCCGGTCATTCTGGACATACGCCTCATCGACCCGCTGCAATAAACCGCCCAGCCCGGCGATCACCGTCGTGGCTTGGGCAGACAGCGCGCCCCTGGACCCCACGTGTGCAATCTCCTCCAGCACGGCGGACAGCTGTGCGTCATCCACCCCCAGTGTGCGTTTGATCTGGCGCGAGAGAAGTTTGTGCATGAAATTCGTAGGCCGCTGGAGTTCAGGGTGTTTCTGCGATGCAGGTGACCGTCATGGTCTGGTTGTGCAGCTTGCATTCCGTGGCCCGCACAAAAGGACTGATCTCGCCGTAGGAATAGAAGCCGGCCAAAGTCGCGCCCTGGCCAAAGACCTCGCCCACCGCCTCCACTTCTTCATCCACACGTCCACCCATGACCAGCTTGCGCCCCACGCAACTGACCAGCAGGGCCAGGCTTTGGCCCGCGGCCTGGTGCATATCCTTCGCAGCCTGTGCGGCCGCTTCTGCGCCGTCCACCAGCGCATCGGTATTGGCATGCATGAGTTTGAGGTAGCCATTGGGTTCGATATCCCCCGCCAGCGTGAGGCTGCCCGCCGCCTCATCGATACCGAGAATGGTGCGAATCAACCCCCGCTCACTGTGGTCACTGCCGAGCATGGCAAACGGAAACAGGAGTCCGGACGCAGGCAAGCCCTTGGCATGCTCGCCCAGATAGCGACGGTAGACCGCCAGCGCGGGCTCACCATCGAGTTCAAACAGCACATTGTTTTCACAGCGTGTGACCTTGCGCGCCGGGCCAAAAGGCGACCAGCCGCCAAACGACCCGTGCGAGAAAGTCAGCCCCTCACCATACAAACCGACACACGCAAGGCGGTCGCTGCTGGCGCCCTGATCATCCAGCACCCAGGTCTGCGCGAAGGCACCACCATCGCCAGCGAGACCGCCGGTGATGGGAATGTCCTTACCCACCACTTCGATCATGCCAGCCAGCATGGCGCTTCCGTTGATGTGAACGCCCTGTCCGAATACCAGGATCGCCCGCAAGCCATCCCGCGACAGACCGGATGCCAGGCGCCTGCCTGCAGGCTGCGAGTCCTCCATCGTCTTCAGTTCGGTACTGACCTGTTCCACGCGGGTCTTGGCCAGTGCCAGCGCCGTGACCACCAGCGTGCCGTCACTCACCCCGGATGCGGAAATTTCACCGGCGGTAGAACAGCCGATACGGTGTGCCTGTGGAAAGGCTGCGGCCAAGGCACCAGCAGCCCCCTTGAGCGCGTCCACGGCGCCAAATGCCAACACCAACTGCGGTTGCGTGGCAGCGAGCGCCGCGAAATCTGCACCAGCCGGTTCTGTCGTGTGCAGGGTCAGTTGGGACACGCGCATGGCAATACTCCTGTTCGCTACCTGTATACAGTCAAAAGGATAATACGCCTGAAACCAGGCTTTCCATGCCTGCAGTTGCCCCCGAAAGGGATTGGGCCGGCTACACCGCCTGGTACTGGGAACGCAACAGGTTCTTCTGCACCTTGCCCATGGCATTGCGGGGCAATTCAGGAACGACAAAGCAGCGCTTGGGAATCTTGAAATTGGCCAGCGTAGCCTTCAGTTGGGCAATGATGGCCGCGGGATCCAGCACGGCGCCAGGTTTGGCAATCACCACAGCCACCCCCACCTCACCAAAGTCCGCATCGGGCACACCCACCACGGCACTCTCTGCCACGCCAGGCAACGCGTTGATATAGCCTTCGATCTCCGCCGGATAGACGTTGTAGCCCCCGCTGATGATCAGGTCCTTGCTGCGCCCCACAATGGTCACATAGTCATTGGCATCGACACGCCCCACATCGCCCGTCTTGAAAAAGCCATCTGCAGTGAATTCCTGCGCGGTCTTCTCCGGCATGTTCCAGTAGCCCTTGAAAACATTGGGCCCCTTGACCTCGATGCCACCAATCTCGCCCACGGGAACTGCACACCCGTCCTCGTCCTGCACGCGCAACTGCACACCAGGCAGCGGTCGGCCCACTGTCCCGCCGATACGCTCACCATCAGCAGGCAGACAGGGGTTGGACGTCAGCATCACCGTCTCCGACATGCCATAGCGCTCCAGAATCGCATGGCCGGTGCGCTGCTGCCAGTCGTTGAAAGTCTCGATCAGCATGGGAGCAGAGCCCGAGATGAACAGGCGCATGTTGCGCACTGCCTCCCGGGTCAAGCCCGGTTCGGCCAACAGACGCACATACAGCGTCGGCACACCCATGAACACCGTGGCACGTGGCATGGCCTGCAGCACCGCCTTGGGATCAAATTTGGCCATCCAGAGCATCTTGCTGCCATTGATCAGGGCACCATGGATGGCCACAAACAGGCCATGCACATGGAAGATGGGCAAAGCATGGATCAGTACGTCACCGCCCTGCTGCGGCGTGCGCCAGCCCCAGTAGGTCTGCAGCACCCGCGCATTGCTCAGCAAATTGCCATGCGACAGCATGGCGCCCTTGCTGCGTCCGGTGGTGCCGCTGGTATAGATGATGGCGGCCAGGTCATCCGCAGAGCGCTTGGCCACGATGTGGTTGCGGGAATACTGCGCAGCACGGTCCAGCAACGAGCCGGTGCGGTCCTCATTGAGGGTAAACACATGGGCGGTCCCCGCCAGGAACGCCATCTTGCTGATCCAGCCAAAGTTGCGTCCGCTGCACACCACCACGGCCGGTTTGGCATCGTCGATGAAGTACGCCATCTCGGCGCTCTGGTAGGCCGTGTTGAGCGGCAGGTACACCAGTCCGGCGCGCAGGGTCGCCAGGTACAGGATGAGCGCCTCGACCGACTTCTCGACCTGCACCGCAATGCGGGCGCCCGGCTCCAGGCCAAGGGACTGCAACAGGTTGGCCACCATGGCGGTGGCATCGAGCAGGTCCTGCCAGGAGTACTGCAAGCCGGTCTCGGTCTCCACCGCGCAGGCACTGCGATCCGCAGGGAACGCGGCTACCAGGGCGGCGAACAGGTTCTCGTTGGCGGGGGTAGGGCCCCGGGATGTGTGCTCTTGTGTCATGGTGAACTCAAAAATTGGGAGGCCGCTTGTCGAGAAACGCCTGTATGCCCTCCCGGTGTTCCGGGCTGTCAGCGTAGGCATAGGCTTCAGACATCTTGTTTGCTATGTTTTTAATAGCTACCTGCGCATATTCCACGGGGGCTTGAGGCCCATTTAATGCTCTAAACGTCTGTTTGTTCATGCGTGCAGCCTGCGGGGCCAGACCTGCCATGCGCTGCACCAGGGCGTGGACGTGGTCTGCCAGCTCCGTGTCGGGAAGGGTACGCAACAGAAAACCCTGCGCCCGCATATGCTGTGCGTCAAACACCTCGGCCGCCAACAGCATGGCCCGTGCGGTGGCATCGCCTACGGCACGCGCGACCAGTGCGGCCTCCCTGGGCGCCATCGGGAAGCCCAGCCGGGCAATGGGCGCACCAAAGCGTGCCTGCGTACTGGCCAGGCGCAGGTCGCAGCAACTGGCAATTTCCACCCCTGCGCCCATGCAGTTGCCCTGGATGTGGGCCACGATGGGCACATCACAGTCGAGCATAGCCTGCAAGCCACCCCACACTTCGGCCTCATGAAAAGTCTGCAGTTGCTGCGCGTCAAACCGGAAGCCGGGATACTCGGCAATGTCGCCGCCGGCACAAAAATGTCCGCCCTCCCCCTGCACCACGATGCAGCGCAAGCCGGAGTCACCGTCGAGGTCCTCAAAAACCGACTTCAGGGACACCCACATGGCACGCGACATGGCGTTGAATTTGCCCGGGTGGGACAAAGTCACCCAGGCTACGGCCCCATCCCTGCGTACGAAGATGCTTCCTGCCATGAACAGCCAATCCTTGTGCGTCAGTCCAGTCGGGCGCCAGACGCCTTGACCACGGCGGCCCAGCGTTTGACTTCTGCACTGACGAACGCGCCAAACTGGGCTTGGGTCAGCTTGCCGAACTCGGCGCCGTTGCTGGCCCAGCTTGCCTTGATCTCGTCTGCCGCAGCAATGCGGTTGACCTCTTCGACAATGCGCGCCTGTACGTCGGCCGGGGTGCCCTTGGGTGCCCACAGTCCGTACCAGGTGCTCACGGTGTAATCCGGCAGACCCAGCTCTGCCGCACAGGGCACATCCGGGAAGGCCGGGTTGCGTTTGGAGCCAGAGACCATCAGCGCCTTGATCCGCCCGCCCTTGATGTGGGCGGCCGATGAGCCAAGTCCATCGAACATCATGTCCACATTGCCGGCCATCAGGTCCTGCAAGGCTGGCCCGGCGCCACGGTAGGGAATGTGCGTGATGAATGTCTTGGTCTGGATCTTGAAGAGCTCGCCCGCCAGGTGGTGGGACGTGCCACCACCCGCAGAGCCGTAGTTCATCTTGCCCGGATTGGCTTTGACCTGTGCCAG
Source organism: Pseudomonadota bacterium (assembly GCA_963205375.1). GTDB lineage: Bacteria > Pseudomonadota > Gammaproteobacteria > Burkholderiales > Burkholderiaceae_C > Allorhodoferax. The sequence goes on along the minus strand of CAUJJV010000020.1, from coordinate 26,429 downwards.
GAACGCGGCAAAGTTGCCCGGCACGTTTTTCGGGTTGACCACCAGCACCTGTGGCACATTGGCCAGCAGTGCCAGCGGCACGAAATCCTTCTCGATGTCGTACTCCAACCGGGGGTACATCGACGGTGCAATGGCGTGGTGCACTGCGCCCATGAACAGGGTGTAGCCGTCCGCAGGCGCCTTGGCGGCAATGCCTGCGCCCAGCGTGCCACCTGCGCCACCGCGGTTGTCAATCACGAGCTGGGTACCCGTGAGTTTGGGAAACTGCGCGGCCATCGGGCGTGCAAAAGCGTCGGTGCCTCCGCCTGCCGGGAAAGGCACCACCAGCGTCACGGGTTTGGCGGGCCAGCGTGCCTGGGCAAACGCCGGCAGTGCGCCGGACAGGCCCAGCAGCGCTCCCGCGGCCAGGACGTCACGGCGGCTGGGCAGGCCGGGAACACCGCGGATTTTTTTCAATTTCATGGTTTGTCTCCTTTTTTTAGCCACCACAGCCCTGCCCCACCCAGAATCATGGGAATGCACAGCCATTGCCCCATGCTCATTCCGAGGGACAACAAGCCCAGGTGGGCATCGGGCTCACGAAAAAACTCGGCAATAAAACGAAACACGCCGTAGCCGAACAGAAAGGCCCCCGCGACTTGCCCCTGCTTTGGTGCACTGCGGGCATACCACCACAGCAGTACGAACAGCAACAGCCCCTCCATCAGAAACTGGTAAACCTGCGACGGATGACGCGGCAAATCACCCGCTCCGCGAAACACCATGCCCCAGGGCAGCGACGGATCGGCCAGCCGTCCCCACAGTTCGCCATTGAGAAAATTACCAACCCGTCCGGCGGCCAGACCCGTCGGCACGCACGGAGCCACGAAATCGGCAACCTCCCAGAACGACCGGCCCCGCGAATGGGCATACCACGCCATCGAAGCAATCACGCCGAGCATGCCGCCGTGAAAACTCATGCCGCCCTGCCAGACCGCAAACACTTCCAGCGGGTGCATGGCGTAGTAGCCGGGCTTGTAAAACAGACAATAGCCAATTCGGCCCCCCAGAACAACGCCCAAAACACCCAGAAAGAGGATGTCTTCTACGTCTTTGTATGTCCAGGCTGCACGCCCCGACAGGCCCGCATAGGGCGCGTGGCGCAAGCGCCGGCTACCGAGGAAGAGAAACAGACCAAAGGCTGCAAGATAGGTCAGCCCGTACCAGTGAATCGCCACCGGGCCCAGTTGCAGGGCAACCGGGTCGATTTGGGGGTGCATCAGCATGTCAGCGGCGCTTCTTGCTGCTGAGTGTGCCCATGGCTTCCTTGTTGCGCTCTATGCGCTCCTTGCGCCGGGCATTTTCCTTTTCCATCACTTTTTTCTTGGTGTAGCCTGTGGCATCCGCCCAGGCCCACCACGCCATGGCCAAGCCAAAAGGCGCAAGAACAACCCACCACGACCAGGTGACCACCGGATCAACTTCCAGGTATTTCAATACGAGCAATACCAACCCCAAACCCAGGAAATACATAAACAGGCTCCAGTTAACTGCCAGCTTGGCAAGTCGCATGTCAACGACTCCCAATACAATTGCGTTATCGAACTGTAAACCAACCTAAGAGGTCTTTCATGAAACGTACCGTGTTTGCCATTGCACTCAGTGCTACCGCTGTGTTCACTGCAGCGCCTGCCTTTGCCGACCAGGCCCTGGCAACATCCAAGAACTGCATGGCTTGCCATGCCGTTGACAAAAAGCTCGTTGGCCCTGCCTACAAGGACGTGGCTGCCAAGTACAAGGGCGACAAGACCGCTGCAGACAAGCTGGCTACCAAGATCATCAAGGGTGGCAGTGGTGTGTGGGGTGCTGTTCCGATGCCCGCCAACCCCCAAGTGAATGAAGCCGATGCCAAGAAGCTGGCGGCTTGGGTTCTGAGCCAGAAGTAATCTGACTCCTTGCGGCCTGCACCGGGCCGCAGCACCAAGCAAAAAAGCCCACCTAGGTGGGCTTTTTTACGTCTCCCCCCTGCTAAAGCAAGGGGTGTGGATGCTTTGCGCAGGTAAAGGAGGAGGCCAAAGGCCGGGGGACACGAAGCATAACTTCCACTCCCCCGCATGCCATCTCAATACGCCTGACCCAACTGATCCAGGATCGCCGGATTTTCCAGGGTCGAAGTGTCCTGGGTAATAGCCTCGTTCTTGGCGACCGAGCGCAGGAGGCGGCGCATGATCTTGCCGGAGCGGGTCTTGGGCAGGTTGTCACCAAAGCGGATGTCCTTCGGCTTGGCAATCGGGCCAATCTCTTTACCCACCCAGTCGCGCAGCTGCTTGGCGATGGCCTTGGCTTCGTCGCCTGTGGGGCGTGGGCGCTTGAGCACCACGAAGGCGCAGATCGCTTCACCAGTGGTGTCGTCAGGACGTCCTACCACAGCGGCTTCAGCCACCAGCTCGGTGCAGCTCACCAGGGCGGATTCAATTTCCATGGTGCCCATGCGGTGGCCCGACACATTCAGCACGTCATCAATACGGCCGGTGATGGTGAAGTAGCCGGTCTTCTCATCACGGATGGCGCCGTCGCCAGCCAGGTAGTACTTGCCCTTGAAGTCTTCAGGGTAGTAGCTCTTCTTGAAACGCTCGGGGTCGCCCCAGATGTTGCGAATCATCGAAGGCCAGGGCTTCTTGACCACCAGAATACCGCCTTGGCCATTGGGCACATCCTTGCCGGTCTCATCCACGATGGCCGCCTGGATGCCGGGGAACGGCAGTGTGCAGGAGCCGGGCACCATGGGTGTTGCACCGGGCAATGGAGTGATCATGTGACCACCGGTTTCTGTCTGCCAGAAGGTGTCCACAATGGGGCACTTGCTGCCGCCCACATGCTTGTAGTACCACTCCCAAGCAGCGGGGTTGATGGGCTCGCCCACCGAACCCAGCAGACGCAGGCTGGAGAGGTTGTAGCTCTTGGGGTGTACCGCGTCATTGGCTTCAGCAGCCTTGATCAGCGAACGGATGGCCGTGGGTGCGGTGTAGAACACGGTGCACTTGTGGTCCTGGATCATCTTCCAGAAGCGACCCGCATCGGGGTAAGTGGGCACGCCCTCAAACACGATCTCGGTACCGCCCAGGGCCAGGGGACCGTAGGTGATGTAGGTGTGGCCAGTCACCCAGCCGATGTCGGCCGTGCACCAGAACACGTCGTCGGCCTTCAAATCGAAGGTCCACTTGGTGGTCAGTGCTGCGTGCAGCAGATAGCCGCCGGTGGAATGCTGCACGCCCTTGGGCTTGCCTGTAGAGCCGGAGGTGTAAAGCAGGAACAGGGGATGCTCGGCTTCCACCCACTCTGGCTCGCAGGTGGTGGACTGACCAGCAGTCACTTCTTCCATCCACTGGTCACGACCCGCGGTCATGGCAATCTCGGAACCGCTGCGCTTGACGACCAGCACGTTCTTGATGGAATCGCAGCCACCCAAAGTCAGCGCTTCGTCGACGATGGACTTCAGGGGCAATTGCTTGCCACCACGCACCTGGTGGTCGGCGGTAATGATAGCCACAGCGCCGGTGTCTTCGATGCGGTCACGCAGCGACTGGGCCGAGAAGCCACCGAACACCACCGAATGGGTTGCACCAATACGGGCGCAGGCCTGCATGGCGGCCACGCCGTCGATGGACATGGAAATGTAGATGACCACGCGGTCACCCTTTTTAATGCCAAGTGAGCGCAGGCCGTTGGCCATCTGGCTGGTCTTGGCCAGCAGGTCCTTGTAGTTAATCTTGGTGACTTCACCACCATCGGCTTCGAAAATGATGGCGGTCTTGTCGCCCAGACCCTTTTCGACGTTGCGGTCCAGGCAGTTGTACGACGCGTTGAGCTTGCCGTCGGCAAACCACTTGAAAAACGGCGCATTGCTGTCATCCAGCACCTGGGTGAATGGCACCTTCCAGGACAGAAGTTCCTTGGCCAGGCTGCCCCAGAAACCTTGGTAATCGGTCTCGGCTTCCTTGCACAACGCGTCGTATGCCGCCATGCTGGGAATGGCGGCATTCTTCGCAAAGTCGGCGCTGGGCAGGTAGACGTGGGTTTCGGTCGCGGTGGAATCGCCGGCAGTGCTTGCAGTCATGGAATGTCTCCTCGGTTTATTGAAAACTGGCGGGATGTTGGTGCCACGCACTTACATATCACTGACTCCTAAGTGACACCGCCCTGTGCTACAGGGTTTGTCAGGTGCCCGTGGGGCGGATTGGCTAAACTCAGGCGTACGGCCTCAGGGGCCTCCTTTTGTCCAACCTCTCAGACACCATGACCACCTCCATTTGCCAAGCCGATTTGATCGAATCCGTTTCTGCTGCACTGCAATACATCAGCTATTACCACCCCGCCGACTACATCGCACATCTGGCCCGTGCCTACGAGCGCGAGCAGAGTCTGGCGGCCAAAGATGCGATTGCGCAGATCCTGACCAACAGCAAGATGAGCGCCACCGGCCACCGCCCCATCTGCCAGGACACCGGCATCGTCAACGTGTTCCTGAAAGTCGGCATGGATGTGCGCTGGGAAGGCTTCACCGGCAGCCTGGACGACGCTATCAACGAAGGCGTGCGCCAGGGCTACAACCACCCCGACAACACGCTGCGCGCCTCGGTCGTGGCCGACCCCGAGTTCCTGCGCAAGAACACCAAGGACAACACGCCGGCGGTGATCTTCACAGAAATCGTGCCCGGCAACACCGTGGAAGTGACTGTGGCCGCCAAGGGCGGCGGCTCTGAAAACAAGAGCAAGATGTACATGCTTAACCCCGGCGACTCGGTGGTGGACTGGGTGCTGAAAACCGTGCCGACCATGGGCGCCGGCTGGTGCCCGCCGGGCATGCTGGGCATCGGCATTGGCGGTACGGCAGAAAAGTCTGTCTTGATGGCCAAAGAGAGCCTGATGGACGATCTGGACATGTACGAGTTGCAGGCAAAAGCTGCCAGCGGAGCTGAACTCGATAACGTGGAAAAACTGCGTCTGGAGCTGTTCGAAAAAGTCAACGCGCTGGGCATTGGCGCCCAGGGTCTGGGCGGCCTGACCACGGTACTGGACGTCAAGATCAAGATGTACCCGACCCACGCCGCCAGCAAGCCGATTGCCATGATCCCCAACTGCGCCGCCACCCGCCACGCCCACTTTGTGATGGACGGCTCCGGTCCCGTGTATCTGACCCCTCCGTCGCTGGACACCTGGCCCGACGTGGCCTGGACCCCTGACTACGTGAAAAGCAAAAAAGTCGACCTGAACACGCTCACGAAGGAAGAAGTCGCCAGCTGGAAGCCCGGTCAGACCCTGCTGCTCAACGGCAAAATGCTGACCGGCCGCGATGCAGCCCACAAGCGCATCCAGGGCATGCTGGCCAAGGGCGAGAAACTGCCGGTAGATTTCACCAACCGCGTCATCTACTACGTAGGCCCGGTGGACCCCGTAGCTGGCGAAGCGGTAGGCCCCGCCGGCCCGACCACAGCAACGCGCATGGACGGCTTTACCGAAATGATGCTGGCCGAGACCGGCCTGATCTCCATGGTGGGCAAGGCCGAGCGCGGCCCAGTCGCCATCGAAGCCATCAAAAAGCACAAGAGTGCGTACCTGATGGCCGTGGGCGGCGCCGCTTACCTGGTGTCCAAAGCCATCAGGGCGGCCAAGGTGGTGGGCTTTGCCGACCTGGGCATGGAAGCCATTTATGAATTCGACGTGGTCGACATGCCGGTCACCGTGGCGGTGGATGCGGGCGGCACCAGCGCCCACATCACCGGCCCGGCCGAGTGGCAAAAGAAGATCGCCAGCGGCGAGTTCAAGACCATCCCTGTCAAGTCCGCTTGATCGACACGTCCTGCCCCATCGGGGTCTTTGACAGCGGGGTCGGCGGACTCAGCGTTTTGCGTGCCCTGCGCGCAGAACTGCCGCAAGAGCAGTTTGTCTATGTGGCAGACAGCGGGCACGCCCCCTACGGCGAGCGCAATGACGAGCACGTCATTGCGCGCACGCATGCCATTGCTTTGCACCTTCTGGAACGCCACCGCATCAAGGCCCTGGTGGTCGCCTGCAATACCGCCACTGCAGCAGCCATCCGCTTGCTGCGTGACACGCACCCAGGTTTACCCATCATCGGCATTGAGCCCGCGCTCAAGCCGGCGGCCCAGACAAGCAAAACAGGTGTCATCGGTGTCATGGCCACGCGGGGAACGCTCAACAGCGAAAAATTCCGTGCCCTGTTGCAATCCCTGCACGGCAAAGCCACCTTTGTCCTGCAGCCGTGCGACGGCCTGGCGAACGCCATCGAGTGCGACGACGCTATAAAAATAGAAGCACTCTGTGCATATTACACGGGGGCCATGGGCCAATTTGGCTTAAATTCTGGTCAGATGGACACCCTGGTACTGGGCTGCACCCACTATCCGTTTGCCACACCACAACTGCGTGCGCACGTGGGTCCCGACATTCCATTTCTCGAAGGCGGCGTCCCCGTGGCGCGCCAGACCCGGCGGCTACTGGCTGAAATCCACGGGTTGTTTACCGAGCCTGCTCTGGCCCATGGCCCCCGTGACCCCATGCTCATGTTGTGCACGACCGGCGACCCGGGCGCCTTGCGGATGGCCCTGGAGCGTTGGCTGGACCTTCGGGTTGAAGTTAGCCAAGTGGCAATTCCCTGAGCACGATCTCTGAAGTGTTTCGGGAGGCTTAGACTTACGCTTGAATGCGCGGACAAATGTAAGTGGCGTGCCCGGAGGGGATCGAACCCCCGACCCACAGCTTAGAAGGCTGTTGCTCTATCCGACTGAGCTACGGGCACAAAGCACAAAGGCCCTAAAGTCATGACACTTAAGGGCCTTTGTATCGAATAATGGTCGGGGCGGCGGGATTCGAACTCGCGACCCTCTGCTCCCAAAGCAGATGCGCTACCAGGCTGCGCTACGCCCCGACAGCTAGTATTCTAACCGCATGTCGACCCCAAAATTTCCCTTACCGTGGCTGGAACCCTCAGATTCATTTCCTCCTGTCGAAAATGCATGGGGGCCGGACTCGGATGCACCGGGTTTGCTGGCCGCCGGAGCAGATCTGTCAGTTCCCACTCTGGCGCGCGCCTACGCAAACGGCATTTTCCCCTGGTTCAGTGAAGGTCAGCCGGTTCTCTGGTGGAGTACCAACCCGCGGATGGTACTGAAGGTGGCGAACTTCAAGCTGCACCACTCGCTCCGCAAGACACTGAAGAACTTTGTACGGGACGCACATTGCGAGATCCGCTTCGACTCTGCTTTTGCCAAGGTCATACAGTCCTGCGCACATGCTCCGCGGCGCGGACACGCCGGAACCTGGATCGTGCCGGCCATGGTGGACGCGTACACGCAACTGCATGCAGCCGGCCTGGCCCACAGCGTGGAGACCTGGATCGACGGCGAACTTGCAGGTGGTCTGTACTGCGTGGCATTGGGCAAGGCTGTTTTTGGCGAGTCGATGTTTGCCAACAGAACCGACGCCTCCAAGATCGCGCTGGCGGCTCTGGTGGCATTCTGCAGGGCACAGGGCGTTACGCTGATCGATTGCCAGCAAAACACCAGCCACCTGGCGTCCATGGGCGCCGCCGAGATTCCGCGCACGGTGTTTGTGGATCAGGTGCAACACGCCCGTGTTCAGCCCCCTCTGCCGTGGCATTTTGACCCTCTATACTGGAACCACATTCTGGGCAGTTGATCTATTCGCCGTGACGGACCTCAAAGACCTACCGCTTCAAGCCCTGCAGTTCTATGCAACGGCACCCTATGAATGCAGCTATTTGCCTGACCGGCTGGCGCGTTCGCAAGTCGCAACCCCCAGTTACCTGATCAACAACTCGACGTATTCGGAATTGGTGTCCAAAGGGTTCCGGCGCAGCGGGATGTTCACCTACCGGCCCTATTGCGATGGATGCCAGTCCTGCACACCCTTGCGGGTCATCGCAACCGAATTCCAGCCAGACCGCAGCCAGAAGCGCGCCTGGGCCAAACACCAGCATCTGGTTCCCCGTGTACTGCGGCTCGGCTTCGAGCAGGACCACTACGCCCTGTACCTGCAGTACCAGGCAGAACGCCACGCGGGCGGCGGCATGGACGAAGACAGCGTCAGCCAATACACCCAGTTTCTGCTGCAGAGCCGGGTCAACTCACGTCTGGTGGAGTTTCGGGAGCCCACCACCGATGGTTCGCTGGGTGCCCTCAAGATGGTGTCGATTCTGGATGTTCTGGATGATGGTCTGTCCGCGGTCTACACATTCTTCGACGCTCAGGAGCGTGGCAGCTATGGCACCTACTGCGTGCTGTGGCAAATCGAACAGGCGAGAAAACTTGGTCTCCAGTATGTCTACCTCGGCTACTGGATAGCGCAGAGCCCCAAGATGAGTTACAAGGAGCGGTTTCGCCCTTTTCAGACACTACGTAGCGGCCAATGGTCTGCAGGTGATGGCCCGAGTTAAGATTCGGCAATCACACCATGGCTAAAAAAGATCCCGATATCCCCACCACCCCTGCCGTTCAAGTCATTGAACGGATTTTCACCCTGATCGATGTCCTTGCCTCGCGCGAAGAGGCTATCTCACTCAAGGAGATCAGCGAGAAGGCTGGGTTGCATCCCTCTACCGCACACCGCATCCTCAACGACCTGGCCACCGGCCGCTTTGTGGACCGGCCTCAGCCTGGCAGTTACCGCCTGGGCATGCGTCTGCTGGAACTCGGAAATCTGGTCAAGGGACGGCTCAACGTCCGCGATGCAGCACTCATACCCATGCGTGAGCTGCACAAGCTGATCCAGCAGCCGGTCAATCTGAGCATGCGCCAGGGAGATGAAATTGTTTATGTGGAACGCGCCTACAGCGAGCGCTCGGGAATGCAGGTGGTCCGTGCCATCGGCGGACGGGCGCCTCTGCATCTGACTTCGGTGGGCAAGCTATTCCTCGCCGCAGATGATCCGCAGCGCATTCGTGCGTATGCGACGCGCACAGGTCTGCAAGGACATACCAAGAACAGCATTACAACGGTAGACGCACTGGAGCGAGAGCTTTCGCGTGTTCGCCAGTACGGCCAGGCCAGTGACAACGAAGAGCTGGAACTCGGAGTGCGGTGTATGGCGGCGGGAATTTACGATGACCAGAACAAACTGGTGGCTGGCTTGTCCATCTCTGCTCCGTCAGGGCGTCTGGACGATGCATGGCTTCCCAAACTGCAGGAGACGGCGCGGGAAATATCCAGCGCCCTGGGACACAAGCCCGGCCCTGGACGCTAGTAGTTCCTGTTAACCGCAACCCGATGCTCGGGTTCGCGGGCAGCCAGCGGCGTTGCACGCGTCAGACTGGCTGGATTGGACTCAATCCAGCGCTTGACGCGCTCCGCATCAGCAATACGGCTGAGTTTGCCAGCCGAATCCAGAAACACCATGATCAGCTTGCGCCCTGCCACCTTGGCCTGCATCACCAGGCATTGGCCAGCCTCGGAAATGTAGCCCGTCTTTTGCAGACCAATGTCCCACGCTGGGTTCTTTACCAGCCGATTGGTGTTGTTGTACTGCAGTGTGCGGTGCCCGACTTCTACCTGATACCCGGTCGAAGTGGACAACTCGCGCAATACTGGATCACCGTATGCGAAATTCACCAGCGTTGCCAGGTCTCTGGCACTGGACTGGTTCCTGCTGGACAGGCCCGTGGGTTCCACGTAGCGCGTATCGTTCATTCCCAGCATCCTGGCCCGTGCATTCATCAAACCGACAAAGGTAGCCATGCCGCCCGGGTAGGTACGGCCCAAGGCATGCGCTGCCCGATTTTCGCTGGCCATCAACGCCAGATGCAGGAGCTCACCGCGCGTGAGCTCGGTGCCCACGCGCAATCGTGAGGAACTCCCCTTCTCCGTATCCACATCCTCTTGCGAAATCGTGATCATCTCATCCATGGAGAGACGCGCTTCACTGACGAGCAAACCTGTCATCAGTTTGGTAATGGACGCAATCGGCAGGACCGCAGACTCATTTTTGCTGAACAAGACTTCTTTCGTATCCTGGTCTACGACCAGCGCCACACTGGAACGCAGTGCCAGCGCGTCAGACGCGCCATGCAAGCCAGCCAACTGCCCGAAAGAAAGTTGGCGAGGGGTAGCCACCTGTGCCACAGCCCGTTTACGAACCACATTGGCTTTGGCGACCGGTTTCTTCACAACTCCACGCTTGACACCCGAAGAATGACCGCGCTCAACGCCAGCATGCGCTGGCAGTGCCACCATGGACCAAATGATGGCGATGGCGCTCAGGTGCAAAGTTAGACGTTTCAAGTGGAATCCCAACTATTTTGTAAACGGAACTGCTGGCGCGATGCCAGCAACCCCTCGTGCAAAACTGCAGTGTAAACAAAAAAGTTGCGTAAGATCAACTACTTGCACGGTAAAGTTCAAGAATATTTTCTGTTGTTGTTACGTATTAGCCCTGTGCAGCAACCCGATCTGCCTTGCTCTGCAACTTATTCAGTGCGGACAGATACGCTTTGGCAGAGGCAACCACAATGTCGGGATCCGCGCCCACGCCGTTGACAACCCGGCCACTGTTCTGCAAACGTACGGTTACTTCACCCTGGCTCTCCGTGGACCCGCTGATCGCATTCACGGAATACAGCACCATTTCGGCACCACTCTTGGCATGAATCTCGATCGCCTTGAGCGACGCGTCCACTGGCCCGTTTCCTTCTGAAGTTCCAGTCACCTCCTTGCCATCGACCGTAAAAATGATCGTGGCCTGTGGCCGCTCGCCGGTCTCGCTGTGCTGCGACAGCGACACAAAAGCATATTGCTCCTTGTCGTTCGTCACGTTTTCTTCGCTCACCAGAGCCAGAATGTCTTCGTCGAAAATCTCACTCTTGCGATCCGCCAGCTCTTTGAAGCGCGTGAAAGCCGCATTGACCTCTGCCTCGCTGTCCATCTGCACACCAAGCTCCTGCAGACGTTGCTTGAACGCATTGCGGCCACTGAGTTTGCCCAGCACAATCTTGTTGGCGGTCCAGCCCACATCTTCCGCGCGCATGATTTCATAGGTATCCCGCGCCTTGAGCACACCGTCTTGGTGAATACCGGAGGCGTGTGCAAAAGCATTCGCACCAACCACGGCCTTGTTGGGCTGCACGACGAAACCCGTAGTCTGGCTCACCATGCGACTGGCTGCGAGGATATGGCGCGTATCAATTCCCACCTCCAGACCGAAATAGTCCTTGCGGGTTTTCACCGCCATGACGACTTCTTCGAGGCTGCAATTGCCAGCACGCTCGCCCAGACCGTTGATAGTGCACTCTACCTGCCGTGCGCCACCGATCTTCACACCTGCCAGCGAATTGGCAACCGCCATACCCAGGTCGTTGTGGCAATGAACCGACCAGATAGCCTTGTCAGAGTTGGGGATGCGCTCACGCAAGGTCTTGATGAAGTTGCCATAGAGTTCTGGCACGGCATAGCCCACGGTGTCCGGCACATTGATGGTTGTTGCACCTTCGGTGATGACAGCTTCAAGCACACGGCAGAGAAAGTCCATATCGCTGCGATAGCCATCTTCAGGACTGAACTCGATGTCGCCCAACAGATTGCGCGCAAACCGAACGGACTGTTTGGCCTGCTCAAATACCTGGTCTGGCGTCATGCGCAGCTTCTTCTCCATGTGCAAAGGGGAAGTCGCAATAAACGTATGGATGCGTGCGCGATCCGCACCCTTGAGAGCTTCCGCTGCCCGGGAGATATCACGGTCATTGGCCCGTGAGAGCGAACACACGGTAGAGTCCTTGATGGTATTTGCGATCAGTTGGACTGCTTCGAAATCACCATTGGAGCTGGCCGCGAAACCAGCCTCGATCACATCGACCTTGAGCCGCTCAAGCTGCCTGGCAATACGCAGCTTCTCATCGCGGGTCATGGAAGCGCCCGGGGACTGCTCTCCGTCACGCAAGGTGGTATCAAAGATGATCAATTTGTCAGCCATGGTGGTTCTCCTGGTATTTCAATGGTCTTGGTCCCCGCCGGCACCGCAAAAACACAAAAGGCCCGTTGCGAATGCTAACGGGCCCCTGTAGAAAAAAAGCGTGCGCTATTTCTTCCGCCCGTGGTGGCGTAGCAGTGTTAGGTCTAGGGTGGAAGATTGCATGGACTTCAATGTAGCACAAAATGAATCAGGCTATTCCGCCGGGATGTCTACTTGTGGAGCCCCCGCTCATCCGGCTCGTCCGTGGATGTGCTGATCACGCTGGTCTGCACGCCACGGGCCTTACGGACACCGTAGACAACATAACCACTAAGTCCATAGACTACAAACACGCTGAACATAACGGTCGGCGGGTCGATGTTGATAACAGCAATTCCCAACGCGATCAGAACAATGACCGCAAAAGGAACGCTGCGCTTCATGCTGATGTCCTTGAAGCTGTAAAACGGAACGTTGGTGACCATTGTCAGGCCTGCGTACAGTGCCAACGCAAACATAGGCCAAGCCAAGTCAGGACCCTGCATTCCTAAATCGGTCGCCAGCCAGATAAACCCGGCGACCAGGGCGGCGGCGGCAGGTGACGGCAAACCCTGAAAATAGCGCTTGTCAACGACCGTCGTATTCACATTGAACCGTGCTAGTCGCAACGCCGCACATGCGCAATAGACGAAGGCGGCAAACCAGCCCCAACGCCCCAATCCCTTGAGCGCCCAGACATAAGAAATCAGAGCAGGTGCTGCGCCAAAGGAGACCATGTCGGACAGTGAATCCATTTGCTCTCCGAAAGCACTCTGGGTGTTGGTCATGCGTGCCACGCGACCATCCAGGCTATCCAGCACCATCGCACAGAAAACCCCTACCGCCGCGAGATCGAAGCGGCCATTCATGGCCATCACGATGGCATAGAAGCCGCCAAAAAGCGCTGCCAGCGTAAACAGGTTCGGCAGGACATAAATACCTTTGCGGCGCTTGCGGATCACAACTGCATCGTTGTGCGTCTCGTTTGAATCAATTCCATCATGCATACTGTTTTCTCATGTTCGGAGTCCATGACCCTGATACCCTTGACACGCACCAATGTGCAGTGTCCCATTGTCTCGGCGAAGTGTAAGCCAGTCGCCCGCCAGGTGGCAGTATCCCCCCAAATGACAAAGGCCACCGAAGTGGCCTTTGCGGACAAGAACCAACGAATTAGTTGCGGGTCTGGTCAACCAGCTTGTTCTTGGCAATCCAGGGCATCATGGCGCGCAACTTGGCACCCACCACTTCGATCTGGTGATCGGCGGTGTTACGGCGACGTGCGGTCATGCTTGGATAGTTCAGGCGACCTTCCTGGATGAACATCTTGGCGTAATCGCCATTCTGGATGCGCTTCAGGGCATTGCGCATGGCGGCGCGCGATTGCTCGTTGATCACTTCAGGACCGGTCACGTACTCGCCAAACTCGGCGTTATTGGAGATCGAGTAATTCATGTTGGCGATACCGCCTTCATAGATCAGATCCACAATGAGCTTGAGTTCGTGCAGGCACTCGAAGTAGGCCATTTCGGGCGCGTAGCCAGCTTCGACCAAAGTTTCGTAACCCATCTTGATCAGTTCAACCGCACCGCCACAAAGGACAGCCTGTTCGCCGAACAGGTCGGTCTCGGTCTCTTCCTTGAAGTTGGTTTCGATGATGCCGGCCTTGCCGCCACCGTTGGCCATGGCATAGCTCAGGGCCAGGTCACGAGCCTTGCCGGACTTGTCCTGGTGCACCGCCACGAGGTGAGGCACGCCACCACCTTGGGTGTAAGTGTTGCGCACGGTATGTCCAGGCGCCTTGGGAGCGACCATCCACACATCCAGGTCAGCACGGGGCACAACCTGGTTGTAATGCACATTGAAGCCGTGGGCAAATGCCAGAGAAGCACCCTGTTTGAGGGAGGATTCAATTTCTTTGTAGACACCAGCGATATTCTCGTCGGGCAACAAAATCATGACCACGTCGGCGGCAGCAACTGCCTCATTGACTTCAGCAACTTTCAGACCGGCCTTGGCCACTTTGTCCCAGGATGCGCCGCCCTTACGCAGACCAACCACGACCTTCACGCCGCTGTCATTCAGGTTTTGTGCGTGGGCATGGCCCTGGCTACCGTAACCAATGATGGCAACAGTCTTGCCCTTGATCAGGCTGAGGTCGCAATCTTTATCGTAAAAAACTTTCATCTCTTCTCTCCGTTGTAAAAAGTAAAAAATCAGACGCGCAGAATGCGCTCGCCACGACCGATGCCGCTGGATCCTGTGCGCACAGTTTCCAGAATCGCTGCACGCTCGATGGCTTCGAGAAATGCATCGTTCTTGGACTGGTCACCAGTCAATTCGATGGTGTAGCTCTTTTCCGTAACGTCAATGATGCGGCCACGGAAGATGTCCGCCATACGCTTCATTTCCTCACGCTCTTTTCCGACTGCGCGGACTTTAACCATCATGAGCTCACGCTCGATATAAGAGCCCTCCGTCAAATCCACCACTTTAACAACCTCGATCAGGCGATTCAGGTGTTTGGTGATTTGCTCGATGACATCATCAGAACCATGGGTTTCGATGGTCATGCGCGACAGACTGGGATCTTCGGTCGGGGCAACCGTCAGGGACTCAATGTTGTAACCACGGGCCGAGAAAAGGCCCACAACGCGGGAAAGAGCTCCGGGCTCGTTCTCCAGCAAAACTGCAATGATGTGTTTCATAGGTACCGATTCCTCTTTTCGCTGCCCTCCCCCTGCAACGGTAACTGCAGGGCTTGGCAGACAATAGATTCGTCAAAAAATGGATAGTAAAGCGGCCTTCAGAGATCTTCAGATCCCAAAAGCATCTCCGTAATGCCCTTGCCGGCTTGCACCATGGGGAACACATTTTCTGTGGGGTCCGTGCGGAAGTCCATAAACACCGTACGGTCCTTGAGTTTGCGCGCCTCACGCAATGCTGGCTCAACGTCTTGCGGACGCTCGATGAGCATGCCAACGTGGCCGTAGGCCTCTGCCAGCTTGACGAAGTTGGGCAAGGCATCCATATAGCTGTGGCTATAGCGACCTTCGTAGTCCAACTCCTGCCACTGGCGGACCATGCCAAGATAGCGATTGTTCAGGGCACAAATCTTGATGGGAGTGTTGTACTGCAGGCAGGTCGAGAGCTCCTGGATACACATCTGCACTGAACCTTCGCCCGTAATGCAAAACACCTCGCTGTCAGGTTTGGCCAGTTTGATACCCATGGCGTAAGGAATACCGACGCCCATGGTCCCCAGCCCTCCCGAATTAATCCAGCGTCGCGGCTCATCAAAGCGGTAATACTGCGCAGCCCACATCTGGTGCTGACCTACGTCCGAAGTGATATAGGTATCGGCGTCTTTAGTCATGTCCCAGAGCGTTTCCACCACATATTGTGGCTTGATAACGTCTTTATTGCCACGGTCATATTTCAGGCAATTGCGTTCGCGCCAGCCGTCAATCGTTTCCCACCAGGCACCCAGCGCATTGGCATCAGGCTTGACCGCACTTTCCTTGATCATGGCGATCATTTCGCCCAGTACATCCTTGACGTCACCGACAATCGGAATGTCCACCTTCACGCGCTTGGAAATACTGGACGGATCAATATCTATGTGAATGATCTTGCGTTCGTTCTGCGCAAAGTGTTTCGGGTTGCCAATCACGCGGTCATCAAACCGGGCTCCCACCGCAAGCAACACGTCGCAGTTCTGCATGGCATTGTTGGCTTCTACGGTTCCGTGCATGCCCAGCATGCCCAGGAATTTGCGGTCACTGGCGGGGTAAGCGCCCAGTCCCATGAGCGTATTCGTGCAGGGATAACCCAGCATATCCACCAAAGTACGCAACTCTTCCGAAGCGTTGCTCAGCAACACACCACCGCCCGTGTAAATATAGGGGCGCTTGGCGGTCAGCAAGAGTTGCAAGGCCTTGCGAATTTGGCCACCATGGCCTTTGCGGACGGGGTTATAAGACCGCATCTCCACCGATGTGGGGTAGCCCGCGTACGGCACCTTTTTGAACGACACATCCTTGGGGATGTCAATCACCACAGGGCCTGGTCGGCCACTGCGGGCGATGTGGAATGCCTTCTTGATCGTCTCGGCCAAGTCGTTGGCATCTTTGACCAGGAAGTTGTGTTTGACGATAGGGCGGGTGATACCCACGGTATCGCACTCCTGAAATGCGTCCAGTCCGATGGCATGGGTAGGCACCTGGCCGGTAATCACCACCAAGGGAATGCTGTCCATGTAGGCCGTTGCAATACCAGTGACTGCGTTGGTTACGCCAGGCCCGGACGTTACCAGTGCAACCCCCACATCACCCGTGGCGCGCGCATAGCCATCAGCAGCATGCACAGCAGCTTGCTCATGGCGCACCAGAACGTGTTGAATGGTGTCCTGCTTGTAAAAAGCATCGTAAATGTGGAGAACGGAACCACCCGGGTAGCCCCAGATGTACTTGACGCCTTCTGCCTGAAGCGCTTTGACTAACACCTCAGCGCCGCGAAGCTCTTGTGTGCTGGCGGTGGTGGATTTGTTTTGGGACGCAGCTGTTGCCGAAGCGATTTCGGCTTTTGAAATTTCCATGATGAACCTTTGTGAATTTCTCTGACGAAAAACCTTGGGTGCCCCTTCGCAAACACTTGTGGCGTCGCGTCGGGACTTGAGGACCAAGCCATGGGCGCATTGAATATTGCGCCGAACCAGGCCCCGTTTGCCTTTTGATGTGCAAGGTGCATTATCGCACCAGATGCACCCTGTTTCACTTGAGGACCCAAAAAGTCTCAGCCAGGGTGCGATAATCATCGCGTTTCGGGGGCTACAGGCCGTGTGTCAATGCAGCCAACCACCACATTTGTTTGATAGCCCACTGGATTTCTGCACTTGGCTTCTGATCTCGAACTTTCTGAATTCCTGAAGAGCGTTGAAAAGCGCGCTTTCAAGCGTTCGGTTTACCATGTTCGCAATGACGAAGCAGCACTGGACATCGTCCAGGACAGCATGATGAAGCTGGCCGAGCATTACGGACACAAACCGATCGAAGAGCTACCCATGCTTTTCCAGCGGATTCTTTCGAATTGCACGCTGGACTGGTTTCGCCGGCAAAAGACCCAGAACGCTCTTTTCTCCAATCTGAGCGATTTCGAATCTGCTGGTGATGACGGAGATTTCGATTTACTGGAAACTTTGCATGCCACCACCAACTCTGACCAACATGAGAGCGCAGAAAAGCTCACTGAGCGGGCACAAACCTTGCTTGCCATTGAGGTGGAAATCCAGCAGCTACCAGCACGTCAACGGGAAGCCTTCCTGATGCGTTACTGGGAGGAGATGGATGTAGCGGAAACCGCTGCGGCCATGGGCTGCTCGCAAGGCAGTGTAAAAACACACTGTTCCAGGGCGGTTCATGCGCTCGGGCAAGCCCTGAGGGCGAAAGGGATACGACTATGACTACACACAGCCTGGCTTCACAACAGCAATTTGAAGATGACTTCGGCCGCGCCTTTGTCGCGCGGCTGGACGATTCCGTAGACGCCTTTCCCCACGACATCTCCGAACGTCTGAAGGCCGCACGGATGCAGGCCATCTCCAAGCGCAAGGTGGTGAAGGTACAAGTAGCGGACGGACACGCCGTCTCTGGTAGTGTCGTTGCCCTGCAACCGGGTGGCGAACACCACGGGCTGTGGAACTGGCTTGGTTCGTTACTGCCTCTGGTGGCGCTCGTCGTAGGAATACTGGTGATTGACCTCGCCCAGGACGGAATCCGCACCAGTGAAATCGCAGATGTTGATACAGAGTTGCTGACGGACGATTTGCCGCCTGCGGCGTATACCGACCCCGGGTTCACACAATATCTGCGTTCGACGATCCAAAACAATTAGAAATTACCTGTGCCAAAGTTCTCTGGAGTATTCTCGGTTCAACATTCACTCGCGTTGCCTGCAAAGGTAGCAGGAGGAATTGTGTTGGTGATAGGCGCGATGGCAGTACAAGCACAGAGCAACGCCCCCCACTCTCCACTGAAACCGTTGACTCCCAGCATGACCACCACGGTGATTGGAGCACCTACATGGGCAGAGTTGAACCCCGTGCAGAAGCAATCGCTGGCACCACTGGCAGGAGCCTGGAACACGCTGTCTGATGCACACCGGCGCAAGTGGATTGCGCTGGCACAAAACTATCCCAATCTGGCGCCTGCGGAGCAGCAAAAACTGCACAGTCGCATGGCGGAATGGGCCGCACTCAAGCCTAAAGACCGCGAACAAGCCCGGCTGAACTTTGCGGAAACAAAGAAAATTGCCCCTACTGAGCGCGCCGCAAACTGGGAGGCTTACCAGGCACTGAGCCCCGAAGAACGCAAGAAACTGGCTGCAGGTGCAAAACCCAAACCCAGTGGGGCAGCAATAGTGGTCAAGCCGGTGCCTGTGGACAAACTGGCTGTGGTTCCGAAGGTACCCACCGCTCCAGATATCAAGCGGCCATTGGTGACCAATCCGCAAGCCTTGAATCGCAAAACACTTTTGCCAATCCAGAACGCCCCGGCGCCCCAACCGCCCGCGGACTCAGCACCTAACTGAGCCCCCCGCAATGGAGCCTACAATGCTGGGCTCCATGATCGCCAACTCCCCTTCTGTACACCCTACCCAGAAAAGCCCCGGCTTGCGCCGCCGTATGGCGTGCTGGCTCTATGAGGGAATTTTGATGTTCGGTGTAGTCTTCATCTCCGGCTACCTCTTTGGCACGCTAAGTCAGACACGTAACGCACTGGACAACAGAAACGCCCTGCAAGCTTTCCTCTTTGTTGTGTTCGGTATCTACTTTGTCTGGTTCTGGTCCAAGGGCCAGACACTGGCCATGAAAACCTGGAATATCCGCCTGGTCGACCGCAACGGGCAAGCAGTCACGCAATTGCGCGCCTTGCTGCGGTACGTACTGAGCTGGCTCTGGTTCTTGCCACCACTGCTTGCTGTGGTGCCATTCCACCTGCCGGGAGCAGAAATCACCGTCATTGTGATTGGCTGGGTGGCTGTCTGGGCACTGCTCAGCCGGTTTCACCCCGAGGGTCAGTTCTGGCACGACGCCTGGGCAGGCACCCGCCTCATTAGCTCCGAGCCATTGAGCAGGTAAGGTTGCACATATGAAACCCGTCAACCCTCAAAAAGACCGCACGGGCATTAGCCGCATGTGGTACGCCACTGGGTACTCGATGGCAGGATTGCGCGCAGGTTGGTCGGAGACTGCATTTCGCCAGGAGATGCTGGCCTCTATCGTTCTACTGCCTGCAGCCTTCTGGATTGGCCAGCACTGGGCCGAAGTGGCGGTATTAGCCGGTACGGTCTTGCTGGTGATGATTGTGGAACTACTCAACACGGCAGTCGAAGCAGCGATTGACCGCATTGGCCCTGAATGGCACGACCTCTCCAAGCGGGCCAAGGATATGGGAAGCGCTGCCGTCCTGCTCAGTCTGGTTCTGTGCCTGGGCACATGGTCTGCAGCGCTCTACGCGCGCTTTGCCTGATCCCTTTCGGGGAAAAGATCAGACCGCCGACTCGTCCTGCTCGCCCGTGCGGATTCGCACGACACGCTCGACACTGGTGACAAAAATCTTGCCGTCACCAATCTTGCCGGTGTGTGCGGCTTTCACAATGGCATCCACACAGCGATCCACGTCTTCGGTTTTGACAACCACTTCCACCTTGACCTTGGGCAGAAAGTCGACCACATACTCCGCACCGCGGTACAGCTCGGTATGTCCCTTTTGGCGACCGAAGCCCTTGACCTCAGTGACGGTCAGACCAGTGACTCCACATTCGGCCAGTGCCTCGCGCACTTCTTCCAGCTTGAACGGTTTAACAATGGCGGTAATCTGTTTCATCTGCTAGTCCAATAAAAAATCAGGCCCGAAAGCGACTGGTAATAGGATAACGCCAATCCTTGCCAAAGCTGCGGTGGGTCACCCGAATTCCCACAGGCGCCTGGCGGCGTTTGTACTCGTTGATTTTGATAAGGCGGGTGACCTTCTCGACATCTTCCCGGGCGAAGCCATCGGCGACGATGCTTTCGATTCCCTGGTCATTTTCCATGTAGCGTTCCACGATGGCATCCAGCACCTCGTAGGGCGGCAAACTGTCCTGGTCTTTCTGGTCAGGACGCAACTCCGCACTGGGCGGACGGGTGATGATGCGCTCTGGAATGGGACTCTGGCCCGTTCCATACGGGTCGTGCGCATTGCGCCAGCGCGCCAGCTTGAACACCAGAGTTTTGGCCAGATCCTTGATGACCGCAAAACCACCTGCCATATCGCCGTAGAGAGTACAGTAGCCGGTGGCCATCTCGGACTTGTTTCCGGTCGTCAACACGATGCTGCCAAACTTGTTGGAAAGCGCCATCAACAGTGTGCCGCGGATGCGGGCCTGGATGTTTTCTTCGGTGGTGTCCTCCGGTCGCCCGGCAAACTCCTGGGCCAAAGACGCCTTGAAGGCCTCGAACTGGGGCACGATGGAAATCTCGTCGTACCGGACACCCATGCGCTGCGCCATGTCACGGGCGTCAATCCAGCTGATATCGGCGGTATAGGGCGACGGCATCATGATGGCGCGCACCTTCTGCGGCCCCAATGCATCGACCGCAATGGCCAGCACCAGTGCGGAGTCAATCCCACCCGACAGGCCGAGCAACACGCCCGGAAAGCCGTTTTTTCCAATGTAGTCGCGCACACCCAGCACCAGAGCGTCCCACAGGTCGGTTTCGGCGGTACGCACCGGCTCGATAGATGCTTCAATTTTTATAGCACCCTGCGCAAGATAGACGAGGGCTGGAAACAGATTTCCTTTAAAACTCGGTGCCCGACCAGCCACAGATCCGTCCGCGTTCAGCGCAAATGAATGGCCCTCAAACACTACCTCGTCCTGCCCACCCACGAGATGAGCGTAGACCATCGGCAGCCCGGTGGCGCGTACGCGCTGCGCCATCATCTCTTCGCGCTCGTAGCCTTTGCCCACATGGAAAGGCGATGCATTGATGACGGCCAACATCTGCGCCCCCGCCTCTTTGGCCAGCCGCGCGGGCTCTTCAAACCAGGCGTCCTCACAAATCAGTAGGCCGACCCGCACCAGGTTCTCCGCCTCACCGGCCTCAAAAACACACACGCCCTGCCCGGGCGTGAAATACCGGCGCTCGTCAAATACCTGGTAGTTGGGCAATTCCCGCTTGGCGTAGGTGGCGACCACCTGCCCTTCGCGCAGGACGCTGGCCGCATTGAACCGGCTTTGTACCGCCACCGAGCGGGTACGACTGTCCCCACCCGTGGGGTGGCCCACCACGATGGCCATGCCTTTTAACCCGGCGGTCTGCCAGGCCACTGCTTTCACGGCATCATCACAGGCGGCGATGAACGCGGGGCGCAAAAACAGGTCTTCCGCCGCGTAGCCACAAATGGACAACTCCGGTGTCAGCAGCAGGCGCGCGCCCTCGGCATAGGCTTGGGTGGCTGCATCGACAATTTTTTTGACGTTCCCGTCCAGATCACCGACGATGAAGTTGAGTTGGGCAACGCACAGTTTGAGAGTCATGAACCAGCAATATTTTGTTCACAGCCGCACCAGAAGCACGGCCATTGCGCAGAAGGCGCACCATGGGTAGCGGCAATTATGTCATCCGGGTGCAAACACTGCCGTCCCAGGTGGATGCGTCTGCGTGGGATGCTCTGCTACAAAAGCAATCCCAGCCCAGCCCGTTCATGCGCCACGCCTACCTGGCGGCGCTGCACAGCAGCCAAAGCGCCTGTGCAGCCACCGGCTGGGCGCCCTACTTCATCACCCTGGAACGCCATGGCGCTCTGGAAGCCGCCTGCGTGGTGTACCTCAAAAACCATTCCTACGGCGAGTACGTATTCGATTCAGCATGGGCCAGCGCCTATCGCCAGCATGGTGTGCCCTACTACCCCAAAGCGGTGGTGGCCGTGCCCTTCACTCCGGTTCCAGGCACTCGCCTGCTGGCCCGTGACAACGCGGCGCGAACGGCTCTGGTGCACGCACTCATCGCTTGGTGCAAGCAACAAGCCGTATCGTCCCTGCACCTGTTGTTTGCGGCGGAAGAGGACCTGGCAGCATGCGCTGACGCGGGCCTGATGTTGCGCCATACGGTGCAGTTTCACTGGACCAACACATTCCCCGGTTACGCTGACTTCGATGCATTTCTGGCCACCCTGGCCCAGGACAAGCGCAAGAAGATCCGGCAGGAACGGCGCAAGGTGGCCGATGCCGGCGTCACCTTCCGGCAGGTACAGGGCAGCGCAATCACCACCGAGGACTGGGATTTTTTCTACCGCTGTTATGAGCGGACCTACCTGGAGCACGGTAACCCGCCTTACCTCACCCGGGACTTCTTTAGCCGCATAGAGAGCACCATGCCAGAGAACTGGCTGCTCTTCGTCGCACAGCGCAATGGACAGAGCATTGCTAGCAGTTTGATAGCTATTGACGCACATTCCACGGGGGCTAGAGGCCAAAATGGCACTGAATCCACCAAGATAGCCTATGGCCGCTACTGGGGTGCGCTGGAGCCCGTAGACTGCCTGCACTTTGAAGCCTGCTACTACCAGCCACTCCAATGGTGTATCGCGAACGGATTCCAGCGCTTTGAGGGGGGTGCACAGGGCGAACACAAAATGGCCCGCGCCCTGTTGCCGGTCAGGACCAGCAGTGCGCACTGGCTGGCACACCCGGCATTTTCAGACGCGGTATCCCACTTTCTGGAACGTGAAGGCGCGGGTGTTGCCCAGTATTTACAGGACTTGGAGGATCGAAATCCGTTTCGTCAGACTGGCGGAGCGCAGTCCTGAGTTACCTTGCAATGCCCAACTCGGCATTGGACAGCAAAGCCTCGACGTTCATGACAATCAGGGTGCGTTCGCCCAATGTGACCAATCCCAGGATGAACCGGGAATCAATACCGGAGTCGAACTGCGGCGCTGGCTTGATGGTGGCGCTGTCCAGCGTGACCACATCCGAAACCGCGTCCACCACCGCCCCGACCACCGCGCCGTGGATATTGAGAATGATGACCACTGTGAATTCGTTGTACTGCGCATCAGGCACATGGAGCTTGAGCCGCAAATCTGCAATGGGCACAATCACCCCGCGCAAATTCACCACGCCTTTGATGAAGCTCGGAGAGTTCACCATGCGGGTCGGCTCCTCGTACGAACGGATTTCCTGCACCCGCAGGATGTCAATGGCGTATTCCTCGGAGCCCAGGCGCAGCGTCAAGTACTGACCCGAATCTGCCAGAGGCTTGCCTCCCGATGCGGCACCACCGGCTGAAGACGGCGAATTCATAATTTCCATGGCATGTCCTGTCCTTGACGACGATCTGCCGCAACGCCGGCAGGGAGCGTCGGCGATCATACACGGCACTCCCAAACAGTCGCCTAGGTGACGCAAATCCTGAGGGATCCCTCTAATGCCAGCACAACGACACGCAGCGCTGCACAAAAGCTGCTACCGTTAAAACCCTGTTCAAAACGCGGATTTGGCTCGTCAAGACCAGCACCAACGATACATGGCAACCAAAGTGCAAGACACCACCACACACGAGGCGCCCCCTCCACCTAGTTCGCTGCTGATCGCACTGGAGTTGCGCGCCCCCTGGGAGTTGTGGTCCGTGCTACCCAGCTGGCCGCTACTGGCCCGCGCTCCGGCTGGAGACGGCCATCCGGTCATAGTGTTTCCCGGCCTGTCCGCCAGTGACGGTTCCACCTTGCCCATTCGGGGCTATCTACAAAACCTCGGGTACGACATCTCGGGCTGGAACCAGGGGTACAACTTCGGCCCCCGTGCCGGCATCCTGCAAACGGCCAAGCGGCAGGTCATGGACACCTGCGAAGTCACCGGGGAAAAAGTGAGTCTGGTCGGGTGGAGCCTGGGTGGCATTTATGCGCGTGAGCTCGCCAAGGAGTTGCCTGACTGCGTCCGCAGCGTGGTGACCATGGGTACGCCATTTTCAGGCTCGCACACCAGCACCAACGCCTGGCGCCTGTTTGAACTGACCAGTGGCAAGGACATCACCCGCGAACTGCAGCAGTTTGACCTACCCGTCGCACCACCGGTGCCTACCACTTCGATCTTCTCACGCACCGATGGCGTGGTGGCTTGGCCCGCCAGCATCCAGAAGCCCAGCAAGAGCAATCCCAGAACCGAAAACGTTGAAGTGATTGCCAGCCATATTGGCCTGGGGCTCAATCCCACTGCCTGGTGGGCTCTGGCGGACCGTCTGGCGCAGCCAGAAGGTCAATGGAAACCGTTTGAGCGGCGTAACGCGCTGCAGCGCCTGATCTTTCCAGATCCCCAGCGCTGAGCGCATGGCGCTCAGGCTGGAAATTTAAGCCAGCGACTTCTGGTAGTTGGCGATACCGTCCATGATTTCCTGGTGGGCGGCTTCGGGGCCCTCCCAGCCCAGCACCTTGACCCACTTGCCTTCTTCCAGATCCTTGTAGTGCTCAAAGAAGTGGGCAATGGTCTTGAGGCGCAGCGGCTGCAGATCCTCAGGCTTCTGCCAACGGCTGTACAGAGACAGAATCTTGTTGATCGGCACGGCCAACACCTTGCCGTCCATACCGGCTTCGTCTTCCATCTTCAGAATACCGATCGCGCGGCAGGTCACCACCACGCCAGGAATCAGGGGCACCGGCGTGATCACCAGCACATCCACCGGGTCACCGTCACCCGAAATGGTCTTGGGCACATAACCGTAGTTGGTGGGGTAATGCATGGCCGTGCTCATGAAACGGTCCACGAAGATCGCGCCAGAGGCCTTGTCCACTTCGTATTTCACAGGATCCGCATTCATCGGAATTTCAATGATCACATTGAACGCTTCGGGGAGCTTGGTGCCAGGGGTAACGTTGTCAAGGGACATGGATGTTCTCTTTAATGATGAAAATCAACTGATGTAAGGATTAACCCTGATTTTACTGACTGGACACTTGCTATTTCACTGTCCGGCAGTTTTTTCCAGTTACAGTCCGGCCGTTGGCCAATCATCTCCACCGCAGTGTGGGTTCGGAGCATTGAGGAAGCAACGCAGCGGGGACAGCGCTGACGTTGTTCCCTCCTTCGCGAAACAACACAGGAGAATGTTTATGACGGGCAACTCGGCGCTGATACTGGCGCTTGTGTGTGGCTTCATCGCCGTGGCATACGGCTTTTGGGCCAGAAGCTGGATTCTTTCCCAGGACGCGGGCAACGCCCGCATGCAGGAAATTGCCGCAGCTATCCAGACAGGTGCTGCCGCTTACCTGGCACGCCAATACAAGACGATTGCGATCGTCGGCGTGGTACTCACCATTTTGATAGCGGTATTCCTGGATGGCCTCAGTGCCGTGGGTTTTGTCATCGGTGCCGTACTGTCCGGAGCCTGCGGTTTCATTGGTATGAATGTTTCTGTGCGCGCCAACGTGCGTACCGCGCAGGCAGCCACCAAAGGCATTGGCCCGGCACTGGACGTCGCCTTCCGCGGTGGTGCCATTACCGGCATGCTGGTGGTCGGTCTGGGTCTGCTCGGCGTCACTGCTTTCTACTGGTTCCTGACGGGCAACGGAAACATGACCCCCGACAAGAACCTGGCCCAGATGCTCAACCCCCTGATCGGTTTTGCCTTCGGCTCTTCCCTGATTTCCATCTTTGCCCGTCTGGGCGGTGGCATTTTCACCAAGGGTGCAGACGTCGGCGCTGACCTGGTGGGCAAAGTCGAAGCCGGAATTCCCGAAGATGATCCCCGCAACCCGGCCGTGATCGCCGACAACGTGGGTGACAACGTCGGCGACTGTGCCGGCATGGCTGCCGACCTGTTTGAAACCTACGCGGTGACGTTGATCGCCACCATGGTGCTGGGTGCCCTGCTGGTCACCGGCGCCGGTACCGCTGCGGTGGTATACCCGCTGGCTCTGGGTGCGGTGTCCATCGTGGCCTCCATCATCGGCTGCTTCTTCGTCAAGGCATCGCCTGGCATGAAGAATGTGATGCCTGCGCTGTACAAGGGCCTGGCCGTTGCCGGCATCCTGTCGCTGATTGCCTTCTTCTTCGTGACACAGTGGCTGATCCCTGACAACGCCATTGCCGCCAGTGGCAGCCAGATGAAACTGTTTGGCGCCTGTGCTGTGGGCCTCATCCTGACCGCTGCCCTGGTATGGATCACCGAGTACTACACCGGCACCCAATACGCGCCAGTGCAGCACATCGCGCAGGCATCCACGACCGGCCACGGAACCAACATCATTGCTGGCTTGGGCGTGTCCATGCGCTCTACTGCCTGGCCGGTGATTTTTGTCTGCATGGCCATCTACAGCGCCTACGCCCTGGCTGGCCTGTATGGCATTGCCATTGCGGCAACCTCCATGCTGAGCATGGCCGGTATCGTGGTG